>NZ_VOSR01001049.1:0-715 GCF_007997345.1 Mitsuaria sp. TWR114 | reverse complement strand
CGCGCGCCGACCGCAACTGATTCCGCTGTCATCACCCACCCCGCAGGCGACCCACCGGTCGCCTTTTTCCTTGCCGCAAATGCAGCGGGCGTGGTGCTGTCGATCAACCCGCCGCCGGCTGCTTCAGCGGGTCCTGCGCGCGAGCCACACGCCGATCGCGACCAGCGCCATGCCGGCCATCGCCAGCCCGCTCAGCGTCTCGCCGAACAGGGCCCAGGCGATCAGCGCGGTGGTCGGCGGCGTCAGGTAGAAGAGGCTCGCGACGTTGACCGCGCTGCCGCGGCGGATCAGCAGGTTCAGCAGGCTGACCGCGCCCAGCGACAGCACCACCACCAGCCAGCCCAGCGCGAAGATGAACTGCCCGGTCCAGCGCACCTGCATCGTCTCGGTCGCGACCGCGATCGCGGCGGTCACCAGCAGGCTGGGCACGAACTGGATGATCGAGCCGGTGCGCAGGTCGAAGGAGGGACAGAACTTCTTCTGGTAGAGCGTGCCGGCGGTGATGCCGACCAGCGCGACCACGGCGGGCAGCAGCATCGTCACCAGCGCGCCGCCGGCGACCGCGGCCACCTTCTGCGCCACGACCAGCCCGACGCCGAGAAAGCCCATCGCCAGTCCCAGCCATTGCAGGCGATCGATGCGCTCGCCGAGGAAGGCGCGCGCGCCCAGTGCGGTCACCAGCGGCTGCAGGCCGACGACCAGCGCGGTGATGCCC
>NZ_VOSR01001048.1:0-610 GCF_007997345.1 Mitsuaria sp. TWR114 | reverse complement strand
GTGCTGGCGCGGCGCAGCGGCAAGGCCTGGTACCTCGGCGCGATGACGTCGGAACGCGCCCGCACTGAAAAGGTCCCGCTCCGCTTCCTGCCACCCGGCCGGTGCGCGCGACGATCTGGCAGGACGGCGAGGTCGTGCGCGAGGTCCGTCGCAGCACGCGCAGCGTGACGAACGCCGATGTGCTGACGCTGTCGCTGGCCGCGGCCGGCGGCGCGCCGTGATCCTGGAGCCGGCGCCGTGAGGACGCGCGCGTTCACGCCCGCCCACGCCAAGGAGGACGCACTGACATGAGACGCCGCGATGTGTTCGGGCTGATGGCGCTGGCCTCGGCCGGCCCGCTGGCTACCGCAGCGAGTGCCGCCAGTGCCGCGACGAACGCGGCGCTGCTGCCCTCCGCGCTCGATGCCGCGGGGCAGTTGCGCGCGCTGCCAATGGACGGGCCGGCGGACGGCTTCCACTGGCGGCGTGTCGCGGAGGGTGTGCAGTTCCGCGTCGACAGCCTGACCAAGGCCGTGCTGTTCTACGGCCCGGGCCTGGTACGGATCACCGCGCACCTAGGCGCGGCGCATACCGCGCAGCCCAGCCTGGTGGTCGTGGCCAAGCCCAGGCC
>NZ_VOSR01001047.1:0-771 GCF_007997345.1 Mitsuaria sp. TWR114 | reverse complement strand
CAGCAGCGTCGACTTGCCGGCGCCGCTGCGGCCGATCAGGCCGAGGACCTCGCCGGCGTGCACCGACAGGCTGGCCTCGCGCACGGCCTCGAAGCGCCGGCCGTCCGGCAGCGCGAAGGACTTGGACACGCCGTCGAGGCGGATCAGCGGCTCGCTCATGGGCATCTCGATCAGGAGTAGGCCGTCGGATCGGGAATCCGGCCGTCGAGGAAGAAGCGGCCGAGGTCGCGCAGCTTGTAGTCGACCGGGTCGTGCAGCGTGTGCACCCGCGCGTTGCGCCAGAAGCGGTCGAGGCCGAACTCGGCGGCGGTGCTGCGCGCGCCGGTCAACTCGAACAGCTGGCTGCCCACCTCGACGCTGGCGCGATGCGCCAGCACCTTGGCCTCGGCGACGGCGAGCGCGACCTCGCCCCGCTCCTGCGCCGTCAGCGCCTCGCCGCGCTCCAGCGCGCGGCGCAGCAGGTCGACCGCATCGGCCGCGACGGCCTGCGCCGCGCGAACCTTCAACCACAGGTCCCCGTAGCGGTGCTGCACCAGCGGATCGTCGACCGCGCGGGCCACGCCGGAGGCGGACCACGGCCGGGCGCGCGTCGCGGTGTAGCGGCGCGCCTCGTCGAAGGCGCCTTCCGCCAGGCCCAGGTAGAGCTGCGCCATGATCAGCTGCGCGATCTGGGAGCGCAGCGTGGCGCGCGGCGTCGGTCCCTGGCCGGGGACCTGCAGCAGTTCCTCGTCGTCCAGGCGCACCGCGTCGAAGCGCACCGTGCCGCTGTCG
>NZ_VOSR01001046.1:0-1250 GCF_007997345.1 Mitsuaria sp. TWR114 | reverse complement strand
TGGCCGCCAGCACCAGCGTGATCGGCAGCTACGTCGGGCTGTCCAAGCTGCTGGTGCTGGTCTTTCCGGTCTTCCTGCTGGCCTTCCTGCGCTTTGGCATGGCCGCGGTGTTCATGCTGCCGTGGCTGCGTCGCGGGCCGGCCGAGGCACCGCTCTCCCGCCGCACCCGATGGCTGCTCTTCCTCGAATCCTTCTTCGGCAACTTCCTGTTCTCGATCTGCCTGCTGTTCGGGATGAAGCACAGCTCGGCGGTCGTGGCCGGCGTGATCATGGCCGGCATCCCGGCGACGGTCGCGCTGATGAGCTGGCTCTTCCTGCGCGAGCGCATCGCCCCGCGCACGCTGGCCGGCATCGCGATGGCGGTCGGCGGCATCGCGCTGGTGGCGCTCAGCAAGCACGGCGACGGTGCCGGCGCGCCGACCTCGGGCTGGGGCGCGCTGCTGCTGGTCGGCGCGATGTGCTGCGAGGCCAGCTACGTCGTCATCGGCAAGCGCCTGACCGCCGACCTGCCGCCGCGCCGCATCAGCGCGCTGATCAACCTCTGGGGCCTGGTGCTCGTCACGCCGCTGGGCCTGTGGCAGGCGATGGACTTCGACTTTGGCGCCGTCGCGGTGAAGGACTGGGGCCTGCTGCTCTTCTACGCGATCGCCGCCAGCACCATCACGGTCTGGCTCTGGATGAAGGGCCTGCAGCACGTCAGCGCGGCCAAGGCCGGCGTCTTCATGGTGTTCCTGCCGGTGTCGACGGCGCTGGTGGGACTGGTCTTCCTCGGCGAACGCATGAACGCCATCCAGCTGGTGGCCTATGCGCTGGCGCTTGGCGGCGTGATGCTCGCCACCTGGCCGGCGCGCCAGACCAGTCGAACCCAGGGATTCCACCGGTCTTAGTCCAGTTTTACTACCAATGTAATACCATTTAGGGATTCACCCGCTAAGATGGGCTGATCGAACTTGCCGGAAGCGCTCGCTTCCGAACCGCCCATCCCCGCCGATGAACGCGAACGCCCCTTCCCCGGCCCTCACGCCTCCGCTTCCGACCGTCGTCGCCGCCACCGCCAGCCAGGCGGACTGGGAGTCCTGGATCAGCAGCTGGTATGCCCTCCTGGGGCAGCCACTGCGTACCGGTGTCAGTCCTTTGGCGCCTTCGGGCGCCCGCGGCGCTGCCGATGCCTCGGCCCATCCGTCCCCGCAAGTCCTGGTCTTCGCACCGCATCCGGACGACGAATGCATCGTCGGCGCGCTGCCGCTGCG
>NZ_VOSR01001045.1:0-828 GCF_007997345.1 Mitsuaria sp. TWR114 | reverse complement strand
GCCAGCGCCAGGGCGCCGATCAGCATCAGCCAGCGCAGGCCGGCGTGCCAGCGCGCGAGCACCTCCTCGACCGACTGCTCCACGCCCACCATCAGCGAGCGCCGCGGCGCCGCGCGGTAGGCCACGACGACCTCGCCCGGCAAGGCGCCGGCGCCGATGTAGGTGCCGTGCTCGCGCCCGCGACGCAGGGCGTCGAACGCCGGGTGGCCGTCCAGCCGCTGGCCGGGCAGTTGGTGCAGCGTCTCCATCGCGGCAAGCAGCTGGCCGTCCGTCGACGCGAGCCAGGCGGCGCTGCGCCCGGTGGGCAGCGCGCGCTGCTGGGCTTGCGTCAGCGCATCCGGATTGATCAGCGCCAGCAGCCAGCGCGGCTCCCGCTCGCGCGCACCGGGCGCGACGCCGGCCGCCGTGGACGCGCCGCTCGCGGGCGTGTCCGGCGACGCCGGCAGTTGCAGCAGCAGCGGCAGCATCCCCACCGGCGAACTGCGCGGCGGTCGTCCCCGGGCCAGGTCCGCGAGGCCGCGCCCCGGTCGCAGCGGCATCAGCATGTCGCGGTCCGGACCGGGCAGCCGGCCGAAGTCGTCCAGCGGCACTTCCAGGCCGATTTCATCGGCGTTCGTGCTGATCAGCACCTTCCCGCGGGTGTCCAGCAGCGACACGCTGCGGATGAACGGCAAGCCCACCAGCACATGGCTGAAATGCGCTTCCAGGTGCTCGGCCTCGTGCGGATCGGCGATCGATCGCGTCAGCCCATCCCCGATCGCATGCAGGGACAGCGACGCGGTCTCGATGGTGCGGCTCGCGTCGCTCTCCAGCACCTGCGCCAGCAGC
>NZ_VOSR01001044.1:0-8197 GCF_007997345.1 Mitsuaria sp. TWR114 | reverse complement strand
GGCGCCGGGCCGAAGCCCAGGCAATCGCGGTAGTAGAAGGCGGTGTGGCGCGCCGGCAGGCGGTTGACCTCGCGCTGCGCGGTCTCGCAGACCTTCAGGAAGGCGATCAACAAGGCCGCCGCCGGCTCGTGGTTGGCGGTGGCCATGCTGTCGGGCAGCAGCTCGCGCGCCAGCCGGCGGACCTCCTCGACCGCGCTGAGGAAGGCGAAGAAGCGCTCCCGCAGCCGCTCGCGGTCCTCGCGCTCGGCGGCGGCATCGGCCGCCGGCTCCTCGCCGATCGTGCGATGCCACATCCGCGACAGGTCGCGCTCCACCGGCCCGGTCGGCCGGCTCGCGGCCGCCTCGTCGCCGCGCCGCAGGAAGCGACGTTCCACCCAGCGCAGATCGGCAGCGAGCTGCTGCTCCACCAGTTGCTGGATGCGCTCGCGCAGCACGCGCGGCGCGTCGTCATGGATGCCGGCGAGCGCGCGCCACCAGTGGTCCAGCCGCGCCGCCAGGCCCAGCACCTGGCGCGCCAGCAGCTCCAGCGGCGCCGAGTCCGCGTCGCGCCCGAACTGCTGCTGCAGCGGCCAGGGATCGAGCGCCGCGATGCCGGCCATCACCAGCGTCGGGTCGGTGGCGAAGAGCCCGCGCCAGTCGCCGTCCTCCTGGTCGTCGAGGTCGATGAAGCGCAGCTGCTCCGCGAGCCGCGCCATCATGTCCACGCGCTGCTCGAAGCTCAGGTCGTCCGGCCGGAAGTAGCCGGGCTCCAGGGCCATCGGGAAGCGCTCGCGCTGTTCGGTGCCGGTCGTCATGCGGGTTCGCTCCCCAGCACCTCGCCCTCGCGCAGGTAGAGCGGAAACACGAGGTTGTGGCGGCTGTTGCTGCTGCGCAGCGTGTAGTCCAGCCGGATGCGCAGCACGCCGTCGTACAGGCCCGAGGTGTCGATGTCGACCGCGTTCAGCGCGATGCGGGCCTCGAAGAACAGGATGGCCTTCTCGATCAGGCTGCGGATCTCGGTGAGCGTGCTGTCGTTCATCGTCTCGAAGACCATGCGCCGCAGGCCGCAGCCGTAGCTCGGATGCATGACGCGCTCGCCGGGCGTGGTGGTCAGCAGGATGCGCAGGCTCTCCTCGACGTCGGCCACGCCGGAGACCATCACCGCGCCGCGGGTGCGCCGGTCGAAGGCCGGCGGGAAGGCCCAGCCGGTGCCGAGGAAGTCGAGTTCGCCGTCCATGTCGAGGTCCGTGAGGGTGGGGCGGTGGGGAGCGGTGAAGGGGACGCCGCGGTGCGCGTCAGCCGCCGATCAGCACGGTCGGCAGGCCGAGCGCGACGTTGCCGCCGTGCGCGGTGGCATCGCCGACGCGCGCCGCCGGCCGGCCGCCGATGAGCACCGTGGTGGAGCCCATCACGATCGCGTCGGGCGGGCCGACGCAGGTCGCGTTGTCGCCCTGTACCGCGGCGGGCAGCAGGCCGATCAGCACGGTGGGCACGCCCGGGCCGATGACCGGCCCGCCGACATGCGGCACCGGCGGCAGCCCCGGCGTGACCAGGGGGCAGACATGCAGGTCGGTGAGTCGGGCGGCGGGGGGCATGGTGGCTCCTTGCTCAATTGATCATGACCATCGCGCCCTTGACCACGGTCTGGCCCGAGGCCGAGAGCTCCGCGGCGGCATTGCCCTTGGCGGTGAAGCCGATCCGGGCCTCGCAGTTGACGTTCAGGCCGGTGGCCTGGACGTCGGCCTGCGAGCTGATGCTCACCGCGCCGACCGCGTCCAGCGCGATGCGGCCCTGCGCGGTGACGGTGATGTCCTTGGGGCTGTCCAGCGCGATGCCGCCGGGCTTGAGCTCGACGGTGTTGCCGTTCTGGTCCTCGAGCCGGATGGACTTGTCCTTGTCGCTGAGCACGATGCGGTTGTTGGCCGGCGTGGCGACGGTGATGACCTGGTCCTTCTCGTCGAACTCCAGCTTGTGGCCGCAGCGCGTGACGAAGGCCTTGGTGTCGTTGGGCGCGGCCAGCGCGTAGGGCGGCGTGCGGCCGCTGCTGTAGAGGCTGCCCAGCACGACCGGGTGCGAGGGGTCGCCGGCGAAGTAGCCCAGCACCACCTCGTCGCCGACCTCGGGCAGGAAGAAGGCGCCGAAGCCGCTGCTGGCGTGGCCCTGCAGCAGCCGGGCCCAGACGCCCTCGGTCTCGGCCTGCAGCACCGGCACCTTGACCTGGATGCGGGGCTCGCCGGTGGGGTCGCCGTCGAGCTTGAGCACCACGCCGACTTGCAGGCCGGGCACCGGCGGCAGCAGGCCCGCCGCCGGCTGTGCCGGCACGTCGGGCCGCGCGCTGAACCAGTCGGGATCGAGGCCGAACTCGGCCTCGGTGGTCCAGGCGCCGTCCTCGATGTGGTGGCGCAGCCCGGTGACGAAGACAGTGCCGCTGAAGCGGGCGCCGACGCCCTGCAGCGCGATCAGCCCGCCGACGCGCGCCTTGGCGCTGCCCTGGAACTTCAAGTGACCGCGCATCCGCGCCAGGCCGGACTTGACCTGCTGCGCCTTCGCCCACTGGGTCAGCATGTCCTTGGACTGCGGCGCGCCGGCCTGCAGCCGGAAGCTCTCCAGGCCGATGACGGCCGACAGCGTCGTACTGTCCAGGTCGCCACGCTGCCGTACTGGTGGCGCGCGTCGACGTCGCCCTCGAAGTCGATCAGGTCCATGCCGTAGGTGACCGCCAGGGCCGGTTCGCCCTCGGCCGCGGGCGCGGTCACCGCCAGCGCGCCATCGGTGGCGATCACCAGCAGGCCGTTGGCGTCGGCCCGCGTCAGCAGGAAGTCCCAGTCGCTGCAGAAGTGCTGCACCAGCTCCGGATGGGTGACGGTGGTGGCGTCGACCTGGGCCGACAGGCCGTGCGCGCCGGCCAGCGTGCTCATGATGTCGCTGTCGAGCTGGTCGATGTAGTTGGCGTTGCGGCGGCCGATGGTCATCTTCACCGCCGCGTCGCGGCAGTCCACGACCAGGCGCGCGTCGTTGTCGCCCTGCACGCGCAGCCCGTGGCGCACGACCAGGCCTTCGAAGATCGTGTCCTCCTGCTGGCCGTAGCCGGCCCGGATCGTCAGCCGGGCGCCGGGCTTGAAGTGCGCGGAGTCGCTGAGCGGGAAGTCGCGGTCCGGCATGTCGCCGTCGTTGAACACCAGCCGCGCCGACGGCACGGTGTTGGCCGCGCGCCGGATGGTCACGGACATCAGGTCGGCGCTGGCCTCCAGCCGCTGCCCGTTGGCGAGCACGGCCAGGGTGACGACGCCGACGGTGTCCTGGTTGGGGGAGACGCCGGGCATGTCACTTCTCCATCGGCGGGAACCGCAGCACGGTGCCCGGCGGGATGTTGCGGAAGTCGGTCAGGCCGTTGAAGCGGGCGACCTTCATGAAGACCGAGGGATCGCCGTAGATGCGCTCGCAGACCTGGCCGATCGATTCGTTGCCGTACATCCGCACGGTGCGCGTCTGCTCGGAGGTGCTGGCGCGCTGGGTGACGCGGCGTTCCTCCTCCTTGCTCATCGCGCCGACGAAGCTCAGGTCCACCTTGGCCCGCAGCGGGTCGCCGCCGGGCTTGAACAGGGTGTACTGCGCCTTCAGCGATTCCAGCCGGCCGAAGAAGATCAGCGTGCCCCACAGCACCCGCACGTAGGGCGGCTCGCTGCGCAGGTCCACGTATTCGTAGACCACCTTGCTCAGCTGCGCCAGCTGGCCCTTCACGTCGGGCGGCTGGCCGGGCACTGGCGGCACGACGCCGGTGCCGTCCAGCACGATGTTGAAGGCGACGCGCTCGTCGTCCATCGTGCTGAACTTGGGCTCGACGCCGGACGAGCCCTGCGCCTTGGTCTTGTCGTAGCGGATGCCGAAGCTGTGGCTGAACTCGGCCGGGTTGATCTGCGCCTGGAAGCTGGTGGCCTTGTCCAGCTGGACCGTGCCGGTGCGGCTCAGGCTGTAGCGGGTGAGCAGCAGCCGGGTGAGCTCGGTGGAGGCGCCGTCGGCGCCGCCGCCCGAGGAGGAGGGGGCGGAGGAGGGGGCCGGCATCTCAGCGCTCCCGCTGCGCGCGCAGCCGGTCGGCCAGCCAGGCGCGGCATTCGGCCAGCAGCTGCTCGCGCAGCCGCAGCAGCTCGCGCTGCGCCAGGGCGGGCGCCGGCGGGGCCGGCGCGGGCGTCACCTGGGAGCGGATCAGCAGTTGTCTCACTTCGATGCTCATGCTCGTCGTCCTCGGTCCTGGTCCTCTGCGGCGCTCACACCAGCCGGCTCGATCCCGCGTAGGCCAGCTCGATGCGCTCGATGGCGACCTCGTTGCGGGTGGCCTGGAAGGCCTCGACCGACCACTTCACCGGATACGCGTTGCTCACCGCCCAGACCCGCAGCGGGGCGCCATCGCCGTCGAGCAGGAAGACATGCAGCTGCTGCGTCGCGATGGGCTGCGCGAAGCCGCCCTCCAGCACCGCCTGGCACCACAGCAGCAGCCGCGACTCCATCGTCGCGATGCCGCGCGAGAGCACCAGCTTCGGATGCTTCGCCGCCTTGGGCAGCAGGTGCACGAAGGCGTTCTGGCCGCCTTCGACCACCGTCTCGGTCTCCAGCTCCGGGCCCAGCCCGGTGACCTCGCGGAAGGCGCCGTCGCGGTCCTTGGCGTTGGACCCGAAGGTCACCGCGAAGTGGAAGGCCGGCGGCGGATACAGCAGCTGCGCCCGCAGCGCGTCCGGTGCCCGGGCCGGGCCCGGGGCCGGGGCCGACGCCGACGCGGAACGTGTCACGGGCGGCGGCATCAGGCGTTGGCGATGGTGAGGCCTTCGTGCGCGATGACGATGGTCTCGATCGCCACCTCGTTGCCGGTGGACTTCAGGTCGGTGCTGGTGATCTTGGTCGGCCAGGCGTTGGCCAGGGTCCAGACCATGGTCGGCTTGCCGGCCTCGTCCAGGAGACTGATGGTCACCGGCTTGCGCTTGATGGTGTTCATCTTGATCTCGTTGAACCAGTCCCAGAACTTGTTGTCGCCCTTGAAGACGCCCTTCTTCATCGTGACGTCGCTGTACTTCTTCATGCCCGGCATCTTGAGCACCGAGAACGCGGGGCTGTCCCCGTGCCGGTACTCGATGGGCTGCGCTTCCACGTCCAGGCCGGACACTTCCTGGAAGGACATCACCGCCGAGTCCCACTTCACTTCGAAGCGGAACTTGGGGAGCGGCCACACCGTGGTCGATTGCGCTGATCCGTCGTCTGCCATTGCCTGCCTCCGCGAGGGTTATGGATGGAAATCGGGGTCGTGGGTCGGGATGCCGGCCGCGGGCCGGACCGGCCTCACGACTTCTGCATCTGCTGCTGGAAGGTGATCTCGATGAACTCGGCCGGGCGGCTGATGGCCACCAGCACGGTCACGCGCAGGACGCCTTCGAGGATGTCCTCGGGCGTCATCGTCTCGCCCAGGCCGACGTGCACGCTGAAGGCGTCGTCGGGGACCGCGCCGGCCAGGCCGCCGCGCTTCCAGATGCCGGTGAGGAAGCTGGCGATCATGCTTTTGATGGTCACCCAGGTGTTGGCCACGTTGGGCTCGAAGACCATCGCCTTGGCCGCCAGGCGGCAGGACTCCTCCAGCATGATCATCGTGCGGCGCACGTTGATGTAGCGCCAGTCCAGGCTGTTGCCGTCCAGCGTGCGGGCGCCCCAGACGAGCACGCCCTCGCCGATGAAGGAGCGGATCGCGTTGATCGACTTGCCCTGCGTGGTGACGTTCAGGTCCTCCTGGTCCTCGTGCGAGATCGACACCTGCGGCGACACCACGCCGTTGAGGCTGACGTTGGCCGGCGCCTTCCAGACGCCGCGGCTGTTGTCGACCATGGTGTAGACGCCGGCCATCGCGGCCGAGGGCGGCAGCAGGTTGAGCCGGTTGCGCGCCTCGGTCATCACCGCGTTGTAGAGCGGGCTCATCGACACCAGGCTCTTGTGCAGCAGCGACTTGTGGGTCTCCACCGCGACCGCCAGCGCGGCCGGCGTGAGCGCCTTCTGCTTTTCCTCGTCGGTCTTGGTCGAGGCGTTGACCAGGCCGGTGACGTACTGGGTCCAGTCGTCGTCGGTCTTGAGGATGTCGGCCACCGCCTGGGCCTGCTGCGCGATGCGCGGCGGCGTGGTTTTGGGATCGACGTTCTCGGGCAGCGACAGCTCGGCGCGCAGCAGCGTGGCCAGCAGCGCGGGATTGGCGATGCGGGTGTAGTCCAGGTCCTTGTCCTGGACCACCGTGGTGTTGACCCACGGGTAATAGGCCGCGGCGAAGTCCAGGTAGTTGACGCCCAGGTCGTTGCGGAAGGCCTCGACCGGATCGCCGGCCGGGTCCTTGCGGTCCAGGTAGCCGCCCCAGACATCCAGGATCGCGATGCGGTTGCGCATCTTGCCGCCGCAGTGCTGCAGCATCGCCTGCTGCACCGAGACGCAGTCGGCGCGCGGCAGCAGCACCGCGTCGGGGATGACCAGCATCGTCGGTTCCTGTTCCTTGATCAGGGCCTCGATGCCGCCTGCCAGCGCCGGCGCCTCGACCTGGCCGCCGTAGCCGCCCACCGACACGATGTAGCAGGGGCCGCCGCCGTTCTGGAAGAAGTGCACCATCGCGCGGTACAGCAGGAAGCGGCCGCCGTCGGCGCCGTCGGCCTGTGTCAGCGCGTAGTCCTTGCCGTCGGCGCGGAAGTCGGACGGGGCGGGCGCGGGCGCCTCGGTGATGGTCAGCCGCGGATCGGGCCCGTGGCCGAAGTAGGTGTGGTACTCCGCCATGGAGCTGATGCGCCATGGCTTGTTGAGCAGCGACTTGCCGCCGTTCTCGGCGCGGCGCGTGTAGCCGACGAAGGCCGGCACCGCGGTGGCCACCTCGACGATCGAGTTGGGAAACGCATTCTTCTCGACGATATAGACACCGGGTGTCTTCATAGCCATGGCGGCCTCCTCTGCGGGTTATCGATGCACGTGGATCTCGGAGACGATCGTCGGTTGGCCGTCGATCGTTTCGCGGGCGAGCAGTTGCGCCGCCGCGGTGGGCAGGCGGCGGATCAGCACCTTGGGACTGCCGGCGCCGTCGGGACGGCTGCGCAGCTGGAAACGTCGCGGCGAGCGCTGGGCCAGCGGCAACCGGACGCGGGAACGGATGGCCAGCATCGGCGTGCCGTTGTCCAGGCGGTCCGGGGCGGGCGCGCTGAACTCGGTCTCGCCGGCCAGGTCGACGACGGCGAGCGCCGGTTCCGGCCAGTCGCCGAACAGGCAGTACTTCCAGACGGTGGCGCGCGGCGCCAGCGGCCAGCGGAGCTGCACTGGCCATGCGGTGGCGTTGTCGGCCGGGCCATGCGCCGGCAGGCTGGGCAGCGGCAGGTGCAGCAGCGCGAAGGGCGGCAGCCAGCGGTCGCCCGGCGCGAGCAGCGCCGTCACCTCGGGCGCGTCCAGCGCCCTGGGCGTGGCGACGAGCGTCGCGTCGTCGGCGCTCGGAGCTCCGGGCGCGACCCACAGCAGCTCGCGCGGCCGGTCGGCGGGGTCCTCGGTGCCGCAGGCGAAGTCGTCGTCGGTCGCATGCACCAGCCAGTCCAGCGCGGCCTCGCCGTCGTCGGGATCGGTGTCGGCGCGCAGTCGCTCGACCGCCTCGGCCGGGCCGTGCACCAGCAGCGTGCCGCCGTCGGCCCGCACCAGCGCGTCGGCGCGGCGCAGCCGCTCGGCGGTGGTGCCGGCGGGGACGAAGCGCAGGCCGCGGCAACGTCCGTCGGCGTAATAGCCGTGTTCGACGTCGATGCGCAGCAGGGGGAGGTAGGGGCCCATGAGGTACTCCTTCGCGGTCAGCCGCGGGCCCCGACGCCCACGCCCGGCGTGCGCACCGACGGCAGCTGGGCATCGGACTGGCGGGCGTCGATGGTGAGCAGGCGCACCCGGTACAGCACCGAGGGCAGGTAGCGCCCGCCGAGCACGCCCCACAGCGTCGCCATCTCGTTGAGGCTCAGCGGCTCGATGGACAGCGTGAGCTTGTCCAGGCGCGGATCCATGCCGGGCGAGTTCTGCGTGTCCAGCACCGGCGTGGCCTGGAAGCAGGCGATGGTGCTGCCGATGAGCTTGAGCGCTTCCGGGTAGGTGGTGCCGCCGTAGTTGGCGGCGAACATCACCAGCAGGTTCAGCTGCACCGGCGGGGCGGAGCGGGCCAGGCGCTCGCCGCTGCCCAGCGCCTGGG
>NZ_VOSR01001043.1:0-562 GCF_007997345.1 Mitsuaria sp. TWR114 | reverse complement strand
CGAGCGCGGCATGGCGGAGCAGTTGGCGGCGGAGGGCGTCCATGTGAGCGCCGATGATAGGCGCCCGTTCCCGGCGACACAGCCCCGCGACACGGGGTTGCGGCCTCAGGAACCGCGGGTCTCGGCGGCGAGGTTCTCGGGCATCAGCGCGCCGGGAATGAACACCGGCTCGCGGATCGGATCGCGTCCGATGTCCTCCGCATACGAGCCGTGCACCGCAAAGGCCGCGGACAGCACCGCGTGGACCTGCGCCATGGCCTCGTAGGACGGCGAGGAGCCGCCGGCGAAGAACACCTTCGACTCGCCCACCCCCAGCCCGCAGAGTCCGTAGAGCCGCTCGCCGACGCGCGCGCAGAACTGGTCGGAAATCTGCCGCCCGATCAGCGAGGGCAGCCGGACCAGGTAGTCGCCGGTGGCGCCGTCCACGGCCCAGCGTTCGGACAGCCGGATCCAGTGCGCGTTCTTCCCGTCGATGCAGCTCTCCAGCACACCGCGCAGCCAGGGGGAGCATTCGGGGTCGGTCACCGCGTCCCGCCAGCAGGTCCGCCAGTCGGCGACCGAC
>NZ_VOSR01001042.1:0-560 GCF_007997345.1 Mitsuaria sp. TWR114 | reverse complement strand
GCCGCCGTCGCCGGGACCAAGGCGGCCGCCAACAGCATGGCCATCGCCGCGAACGAGCGTCGCAAGAACGCGGCAGGCGTGATGGACGCAGCACGCGCGGCAAGCGCGCGCTCGGCGAAGGCGGTGGGGGCGGACCGGTCGACTGTCATGGGCGGAATCGCAGATTGTGACTGTTGCTGACGGACGGGCCACGCTGGCGCGTGAGACGCGGGGCGGTGGGCGTGAAGCCTTGCCGGGCATAGCGCGAGCCAGCCCCGCCCTGCCCCGCGCGATGAAACCGCCATGAAACGCGTCGCCCGCCCGTCGCGTCACAATCCCGCACCGCGCGCCTGACGAAGGCGCCTCCAACGCATCGCGCCCTCCCGGGCGCGATGTCCGTTTCCGCCACGACGCAGGTCCCGCCATGAGCTCCGCGATCCCCGTGATTCCCGCCCTTCCGCTGCAGCAGCACCTCCCGACCGCCAGCCCGCTCGCCTACGGCTGCATGGGCCTGGGCGGCGGCTGGGACCGGCAGCCGTGGAGCGACGCGGATGTCGACCATGCGCAGGCCGCCGTCGAGG
>NZ_VOSR01001041.1:0-10688 GCF_007997345.1 Mitsuaria sp. TWR114 | reverse complement strand
CACGCGGCGCCCGCACGCTGCTGCGGCTGCCACTGCGCGTGCCCGGCGACGCTCGGCCGGGAAACGAGTCGGTCCGCGACAGCTCTCAGTTGGGCGCGGCTGCATTCCCACCGGGCTGAGCCATCGAACGCCGGGCCGATCCTGGAAATACTGGCGTCCCGGCCCGAATCGCGGGCCAGTCGACGAAGCCCCGGCCATGCCTTCCTCCCGTCCTTCCCGCAGTGGCGTCACGCTGGTCCAACGCCTGATGGCGCCGCAGCCGCCGCAGGTCCACTTCGCCCGCCAGGCGGTGATCGATGGCTCGGTCGAACCGATGGGCCTGGAACTCGCCTTCCGCTGGAAGGAGGGGCAGCGCCGGCCCCCGCGACCGCCGAGCCCCGGCGCCACCAGCCTGCTGCTCAGCCGGGCGCTGCTCGACGGCGGCTTGATCCAGCAGCGGCGGCCCGGCTGCCTGTTCGTGGACATGGATGCCGCGGCCCTGCTCAGTCCGGTCGCCGACGTGCTCTGCGGGGCGCTCGGCGCGATCCAGCTGCCGACCGATGTGCCGGTGCAGGCGTCGACCACGCGCCGCATCGCGCAACTGCATGCCCGCGGCTACCAGTTCGCGCTGGCGGGGATCGCTTCGCCGGACGACCCGCGCCTGGCCTGGCTGCCGATGGTCGCGTTCCTGAAGCTGGACGTGTCCTTGGCGCCGCTCGATGCGTGGGCGCCGATCCAGGACCTGGCGCGCCAGGCCGGGGTGGCGCTGATCGCCGATCGGCTGACCGAACCGGCCGACTACCTGCGGCTCAAGGCCCGGGGTGTGCGCTACTTCCAGGGGGACCTGCTGGGGCCGCCTCAGGAGGAGTCTCCGCGGGCGCTGCCCAGCTGCGATCTCGATGTCCTGGCGCGCTTGTTCCGCCTGGCGCGCCTGGGCGCGCCGCACGAGGCGCTGGCCATGGCCGCGGCGGCCGATCCGGCGCTGGTCGTCCGGCTGCTGATGCTTCACCGGCTCTACCTGAACCGGCTGCGGCCGCCCGCCTCGTTGACGGAGGCCTTGGCCGACCTGCCCGAGCAGGTCCTGATCGGCTGGCTGCATGTGCTGCGCACCAGCACCTTCGATCTGTCGCCGCACACCCGGAGCTGGTCGCAGGCCGTGCGTGAGCAGATCCACAACTATCGCGCCCGGCTGATCGGCGCTCGCGCCTGCAGCAGCCCGGCCGAACTCGAAGCCAAGGTGTTCGATCTCTATCGCCGCCTCTGCTCACGCGAGTCGATCCCCCCGCCGACTCGACCGACCCTGCTCGAGCGCTGCGGCCCCTTTTGACGCGCAGAAGTAAAAAGCCCCGCGGTGCGGGGCTTGCAGGGCGGCTTGCAAGGCTCAGTGGAGCGGCTCGTCCGGGTCCGGTCCGCTGACGACCGAGAAGCCCGAGTCGCCGAGCGTGCCGGCTTCGATCTCCTCCTCAGTCGCCTCGCGCACGTCGCAGACGGTCACATGGATGCGCAAGCCGACGCCGGCCAGCGGATGGTTGCCGTCGAGCACCACGTGCTCCGGATAGACCTCGGTGACGGTGTAGATGCGGTCCGCGGGCATGTCGGGCGTCGAGGAGCCTTCGGGCAGGCCCTCGAACTGCATGCCGACGTCGACGTTCTCGGGGAAGACCTCGCGCGGCTCGAAGCAGACGAGATCGCTGTCGTAATCGCCGAAGGCATCTTCGGGCTCGAGCGCGACGCTGACTTCGTCGCCGGTGGTCTTGTCGACCAACGCTTCCTCGACCTTCGCGAACAGGTCCTCGCCGCCGTAGAAGAACTCCATCGCCGGGTCCAGGACCTCGACGGATTGGCCTTGGGCGTCCTCCAGTCTCCAGGTCAAGGAGACGACGCAGGGGGCAGTGATTTGCATCGCGCGATTCTCTCAGACAATCCCTGCCCATGACTTCCAAGCCCACGTCCTCCTCGAAGCGCCCGCCGGCGCCGGCCGCCGCCTCGTCGGGGCTCGACATCGACGCCCGACTGCCGCTGCTCGGCGGCCTCAGCCCGGCGCAGTTCATGAAGCGCCATTGGCAGAAGCAGCCGCTGCTGGTGCGTCAGGCCCTGCCAGGCGTGCAGCCGCCCATCGACCGTGCCGGCCTGGCGGCGCTGGCCGCCAGCGACGAGGTGGAGTCGCGTCTGGTCGCGCAGCAGCCCGGGGATCGCTGGACCTTGCGCCAGGGACCGATTCCCAAGCTGCCGGCCTGGAGCAAGCCGCAGTGGACGCTGCTGGTGCAAGGCCTGGACCTGCATGTCGACGCCGCGCACGACTTGCTCGGCCGGTTCCGTTTCGTGCCCGAGGCCCGCCTCGATGACCTGATGCTCTCCTACGCCAGCGAGGGCGGCGGGGTGGGGCCGCATTTCGATTCCTATGACGTCTTCCTGATCCAGGTCAGCGGTCGTCGTCATTGGCGCATCGGCCGCCTGGGCGTGTCGACCTCCGGCGCGCTGCGCGAGGATGTGCCGCTGAAGGTGCTCGCCGACTTCGAGCCGGAGCAGGACTTCGTGCTCGAGCCCGGTGACATGCTCTACCTCCCGCCGGGATGGGCGCACGATGGCGTCGCCGTCGGCGGCGACTGCATGACGGCGTCGGTCGGCTTCCGCTCGCCTTGGCGAGGCGAACTGGCGAATGAACTGCTGGTGCGCCTGACCGACGACGAGGAGGCGCCGCGCGGTGACCGGATGTATGTCGATCCCCGCCAGGCGGCCACCGCCGAACCGGGAAGAATCCCCGAGGCGCTGACCGCCTTCGCGCGCGAAGCGGTGCTCAAGGCGGTGGCCCAGCCGCTTGCGCTGGAGCGGGCGCTGGGCGAGGCGCTGACGGAGCCGAAGCCGCGGGTGTTCTTCGAGCCGGGAGACGCGTTGCCGCCAGGGCAGGGCGCCAGGTTGAGCCCGCGCACGCGCATGATGTACGACGCGGCGCACGTGTTCATCAATGGCCAGTCCTTCCGCGCCGGCGGGCGCGACGCGACCCTCATGCGCCGTCTGGCGGATCGGCGGACGCTGTCCGTGGCCGAGGTGGCCCGCCTCAGCGAAGGCGCGCGCGACCTGCTCGATCAGTGGACCGAGGACGGTTGGATCCTGCCCGGTTGAACGGGCATGATCGTCGCCGCCCCATGGTCGCCTACCGTGATTTCCTGAGGAGCTCGACATGTCGCAGGAACCCCTGATCCCGGAAAACCTCCGACCGGGCCTCGTGGAAACCGTCGAGGAAGTCCGGCAATTGCTGCGGCAAGCGCTGCTGCTCGCCGCGTCGCAGGGCGGGCGGGAACTCTGCTGGCTCGACACCGACTTCGCCGCCTGGCCCTTGTCCGATCCGGAGCTCCTGGATGCCCTGCATCGCTGGGCGCTGCCGCACCGCCGGCTGCGCCTGCTCGCGGCGCTCGACTATGAAGCGCTGCGCCGCGTCCATCCGCGTTTCGTCCAGTGGCGCCAGCTGCACGACCATGTGGTGCAGGCGCGGGCCTTCGATCCGGCGGATCTGGGCGACCGCAGCACCCCGACGCCGCAAGGCGTGGTGCTGGCACCCGGATTGCTGACCTTGAAGTTGTGGACGCCGGCGCGGGCGTCGCTGGCGCTGCGTGATGCCCGCGAAGAAGCCATGGCGCGCGAATGGTTTGACGCAATTGAGCAACGGTCTGCCGATTCGTTCGCCAGCAGCACCCTAGGGTTGTAAGACGATTACAAACTGGTGGCTATAATTGCCGGCTAGGCGAGGGAAGCGCTCGAGGTTTCTCGCGTCTTGGTCTGCTGAAGTTCGTACTGGTCATCATGTACGACTTCATTAATTACCGGTAATTGATTGTTCGTCTAAAAGTTACTTGAGGACAAGTATGAAAAAGTCGATTCTGATGGCCTCCCTGCTGGCCGCTGTTGCCCTGACCGCTTGCGGCAAGAAGGAAGAAGCTGCCGCTCCGGTGGCGACGCCCGCTCCGGAAGCTTCGGCTCCCGCCGTTGAAGCCTCGGCCCCGGCCGTTGAAGCTTCGGCTGCTGCCTCGGACGCTGCTGCTCCCGCTTCGGCCGCCAGCAACTAAGACGATCTCTCGTCCTGAGAAAGCCGCATGGGTTCGCCCATGCGGCTTTTTCTTTGGCGCCTCCATAGTGCAGGGTATCGGCGCGAACATCGCCCGCGCGCTGGTATTTGACTGGATATTCGAGCCCATGAAAAACGCCACCCGAGGGTGGCGATTTTGTTTTGCGCAAACTGAGGGCGTACGGTTGCCCGTCGGCCAGATCAGCGGACGTCTTCCATCAGCAACTGGAGGATGCGCTTGGCCAATTCGTCGGTCTGCTGCTGGCCCTTGTCGTCCTGGATCTGGACGGTGGACTTGCCGCCATCCGATTTGACCGACACGCGATAGCGAACGGCGCTGGAGGCGCTCTTCGCGCCGAACAGGCGCTGGAAGAAATTGGGCTCTTCCTTGCCGGCCTGGTTCGGGTCGGCATAACGCAGGAAGAACAGGCCTTGCTTGCGGTCGCGGTCCTCGATCGTGAAGCCGTGGCGGTCCAGCGACTGGCCGACGCGGCGCCAGGCGCGGTCGAAGTCTTCGTTGATCTGCAGCTGGTCGGGCACGTCGGCCAGCGAGCGCGGCGCGGCGCCACGCGGCGCTTCGGCGAAGCTCGGCGCCGGCTGCTGCGCATTCGCGACCATGGTCTTGGCGTCTTCTTCCTTGCCGCCGAGCTTGAGCATCAGGCGCGAGGTCATTTCGGCCTCGAGTTCCGGATCCGACGGGCGGGGCTGCCAGCCGGTCTCGTCGCGCTGCGAGTTCGTGTAGATCTCGACCAGCCCGCGGTGCGTCACGTAGATGTCGGTGCCGCCCTGCTCGTTGCGTTCCAGGCGAGTGCGGTACTTGTCGCGCTCACCGGTCGAGTACAGCGAATCCAGCAGCGAGCCCAGCGCCTTGCGGATGAAGTCCTGGGGCAGCTTGGCCTTGTTCTCGGCCCAGTTGGTCTCCATGACGCCGACGTTCTGGTCCTCGGATTCGATGGTGAAGCCGCGCTCCTGCCAGAAGCTCTTGACCTGTGGCCAGAGTTGCTCCGGTGGCAGCGCGCTGTGCAGCCAGCGCGCGTTGCCCAGGCGATGGAACTCGACGTTGCCCGCCTTGTCCAGCGCCACGGGGGCTCCGGCGGTGGCGCCAATCGCCTGGCGCTGCGCGTTCGGCTGGGCGGCCATCTGCGCGGCGCTGATCGGGCCGGTCGGGCGGTTTTCCTTCGGAAGCTGGGTCAGGTCCGGCGGCACGTCCAGGCCGGTGGTCTGCTTGGCCTGGGTGCGGTAGTCGACCTTGTCGCTGGTGGTGATGCTCTCGAACGTGCTGCACGCCGTCAGCGAGGCCAGCGCCATCAGGCAGGCCACGCGCACCGGGGTGGGAGCGCCGGATTCAGGAAGGGAACGAGTCACGCTGGAGATCTCCGAGGTAGGTCGCTGCGGCCCGCGGCCGCTGAAGGAAAAGGAGCCGCCGGCGGCGCCGGCCGGCGGTGATTAGAGCAGGCCGGCCTCGCGCAGGGCAGCTTCGACCAGTTGCTGGCCCGCCGGCGTCAGCGGCGTCAGCGGCAGGCGCAGATGGTTGCTGCTGCGGCCCAGCTTGTTCAAGGCCCACTTGGCCGGGGCCGGGCTGGGCTCGCAGAACAGCTGCTTGTGCAGCGGCAGCAGCTGGAAATGCAGCGCGGTGGCCTCGCGCACGCGGCCCTCGATCGCGGCCATGCACAGCTCGTGCATCGCCTTGGGGGCGATGTTGGCCGTGACGCTGACCGAGCCGCGGCCGCCCATCAGCATCAGCGCGATGGCCGTGCCGTCGTCGCCGGAATAGATGCTGAAGCCCGGGGGCGCATGCTTGATCAGCCAGGCGGCGCGCTCGATGTTGCCGGTGGCCTCCTTGATGCCGAAGACGCCGGGCAGGGCCGCGCAGCGGATGGCCGTTTCCGGCGCCATGTCCGCCACGGTCCGGCCGGGCACGTTGTACAGCATCATCGGAATGTCGACCGCTTCCGCGATCGCCTTGAAGTGCTGGTAGATGCCCTCCTGGGAGGGCTTGTTGTAGTAGGGGACCACCGACAGCGTGGCGTCGGCCCCGACCTGCTTGGCGAAGCGGCTCAGCTCGATGGCCTCGGCGGTGGCGTTGGCGCCGGTGCCGGCCAGGACCGGCTTGCGACCCTTCACATGCTCGACCGCGACGCGGATGACCTCGCGGTTCTCTTCCATCGTGACGGTGGGCGACTCGCCGGTGGTGCCGACGACGCCGATGACGTCCGTGCCCTGGTCGATGTGCCAGTCGATCAGGCTGCGCAGCCCGTCGAAGTCGATGCGGCCGTCTTCATGCATCGGCGTGACCAACGCGACGATGCTGCCAACAATTGCGTTCATTGAGGATTCCTCGTGATCGGCGGATTCTACTGAAGCGCCGGGGCGCTTCCGGGGCTCCGCGCTCAGCGCAACCGGTATCGCGGGTAGACCCCAGGCGCGGCCCCCGTGGCGTCCGCCGTGGGCGCGCTGGCGACGGGCCGGTTGTCGCGAACGGCAGCAACGCGCTGCACGTAACGACCGTTGACGCCGCCGGCCGCAGGGCCGGGCGGCTCCGACTCGATGAAGCCATCCTCGTAGGCGATCACGCGCAGGCCGTTGGCCGCGTCCAGCAGTTCCCCCGGACGCAGCAGGAACTCGGGCCGCGCGGGGCGGCCGATCGTCTGCTGTCCGTCGGTAAAGGTTTCGTAAATCAGCCAGCCGCCGGGCGCGACGGCCTCGACGATGCGCGGCAGCAGCGGCCGCCACAGGTAGTTGGTGACCAGCACGAGGTCGAACACGCGCCCCTTGAGCGGCCAGGGGCCTTGCTCGATGTCGGCCTGGATCAGCTCGACGCGACCGGAGAGTCCGGCCAGCCCCGCGAGGGCCGTCGTGTCGCGGTCGACGCCGGTGACCGCCACGCCGTCGCCCGCCAGCAGGCGCAGGTGGCGGCCCGAGCCGCAGGCCAGGTCCAGCGCGGTGAGGCCGTCGCGGTCGCGCCAGGCCTGTGACCAGCGCAGCACCCAGTCGCTGGGCAGGCCCGTGCCATGGCCGCCGCTCGCGACCGGGCGCGACGGGCTGCCGAGGAAAGTCGTCGTGCTCATGCGGGCCGCTGTTCCTTCTTAAGCGCCTTCAGCGCCATGCGATCGACCATCGCCGGCGCCAGCAGCTTGAGCCAGCGGCCCAGCTTGCCCTTGGTCGTCATGACGATGTCGCGCTCGCGGGCCAGGGTGCCGTCGAGGATCAGCCGCGCGCATTCCTGGACGGTCATCGCGCCGCGTTCGTCCAGGCTGCTCAGGCCCGAGGCCTGTCCCTGCGCGTTGAAGCCGCGGTAGCGGATCTGGGTGTCGACCACGCCGGGATAGGCGATCGTGACGCTGACGCCGTGCGCGGCGACCTCGGTGCGCAGCGCCTCGAAGAAGCCGGTCATCGCGAACTTGCTGGCGCTGTAGGCGGTGCGACCGGGGATGCCCAGCAGCCCGGCCAGGCTGGAGACCGCGACGATGCGGCCCTGGCTGGCCTTGAGCGCGGGCAGCGCCGCCTGGGTGCACCAGGCCGAGCCCCACAGGTTGATCTGCATCAGCCGCTGATACCAGGCCAGGTCCTTGACCTGGTCGAACAGCGCGTGCGCCGACATGCCGGCGTTGTTCACCAGCACGTCGATCGCGCCGAAGGCGCCGAGCGTGGCGCGCACCAGCTCCTGGCAGTCCTCCTGGGACTCCACGTCGCAGCGCTGCACCAGCGTGCGGGCGCCGAGCGCCTCGCATTCCGCCGCCACCCGTTCCAGCTTGTCGACGCTGCGCGCGGCCAGCACCAGCGAGAGCTTGGCGCCGTCGCGCCGCGCCCATTGGCGCGCCAGTTCGGCGCCGATGCCGTCCGAGGCGCCCGTGATGATCACGACCATGTTGTCTCCGTTCTCCTTGTCAGATCCAGAACCCGAGTGCCCGCCACGCCGCCGCGGTGGTCCGCGGTCTGTCGTGGCCCCTTGCCGGTGCGCATCGGCTTCGTCCGCGGCCGGCGCTCAGAAGCAGGCCCAGATCGCATCGCCCAGCTGCTGCATCAGCGAGGGCTGCGTGTAGGCCAGGAAGACCGTCGCCAGCACCGCCGCGGCGCCCAGCCCGGCGAGGATCCGACGGAGCGCGCGCCGTGTCATGGTGGGGTTCCCGGAGGCCGGCCTCAGGCCGCGGCCGGGACCGGGCGGCGCGTGATCGCGGACTCGCGCACCGGCAGGTTGGCCAGCATCGCCATCACGCCCAGCGCGATCGCCAGGTACCAGACGACGTCGTAGGAGCCGGTCGCGTCGTAGAGCTTGCCGCCCAGCCAGACGCCCAGGAAGGAGCCGATCTGGTGGCTGAAGAACACGAAGCCGCCCAGCATCGACATGTGCTGCACGCCGAAGATCTGCGCCACGATGGCGTTGGTCGGCGGCACGGTGGACAGCCACAGCACGCCCATCACGGCGGCGAAGACATAGACGCTGACTGGCGTCAGCGGCACGTTCAGGAAGATCAGGATCGCGATCGAGCGCAGCAGGTAGATGGCCGAGAGCAGGTAGCGCTTGGGCAGTCTCTGGCCCAGCGTGCCGGCCGCATAGGTGCCGAAGACATTGAAGAGCCCGATCAACGCCAGCGCGTTGGTGGCGACCTGCGGCGTCAGGCCGTGGTCCTTCAGGTAGCTGGGCATGTGCACGCCGATGAACACGACCTGGAAGCCGCAGACGAAATAACCCAGCATCAGGAGCTGGAAGCTGCGATAGCCGAAGGCCTCGCGCAGGGCCTGGCCGATGCTCTGGTGGTGCGCGCCGTGGGCGGCGTCCCGGGCCGGTTCGCGCAGGCCGAAGGCCAGCGGCACGATCAGGCAGGCGGCGATCGCCAGCACGAACAGCGCGTTCTGCCAGCCGCTGTAGCCGATCAGCCAGTTCTCGACCGGCACCATCAGGAACTGGCCGAAGGAACCGGCCGCCGCCGCGACGCCCATCGCCCAGGAGCGCTTCTCCGGCGCCACGTTGCGGCCGATGACGCCGTAGACCACCGCGTAGGTGGTGCCCGACTGCGCCAGGCCGATCAGCACGCCGGCGCTGCCCAGGAAGCCGGCGGCGGTCGTGGAGACGGCCATCAGCGCCAGGCCAGCCGCGTAGAGGAAGGCGCCGGCGACCAGCACCCGCAGCGCGCCGAAGCGGTCGGCCAGCATGCCGGCGAACGGTCCGGCGGCGCCCCAGGCGATGTTCTGGACGGCCAGCGCCAGCGAGAAGGCTTCGCGCGTCCAGCCGCGGTCCATCGTCACCGGCGTCAGCCACAGCCCGAAGCCGTGGCGGATGCCCATCGACAGCGTGACGATCGCGGCGCCGCAGATCAGCACCTGCTGCAGCGACAGGGTGCGGGACGAGGAGGGGGAGGTCGGGATCGCGCTCATCCGGGCAATGTAATGGCTTCGGGTCGGCTTGGCTGACACCTGAATGACGCACATCCCCCGCGGGGGGGCGCGGGCTGGTCGGTCGCGCTCAGCCCGACTTGCCCGAGGCCGGTTTGGCCTTGCCCTTGGCCGGGGTCGACTTCTTCGTGCCGCGGGTGCCGGCCTTCTTGCCGGTCGCCTTCTTCTTGCCGGGGGCCGCGTTGAGGGCGTTGTTCTCCTCGCCGGCGGTGGCGGCCACGTCGTCCAGCTGGGTCAGCACGCGGCCCTGCTTGATGCGCAGCAACGGCTTGTCCAGCGCGTCCAGGTCCTCGAGCGGATTGCCGATCAGCACCAGGAAGCTGGCCTCGCAGCCGGGCTGGAAGCAGCCGAGCTTGCGCTGCGGGAACAGCGCCCGCGGCGTGTCGACGGTGGCCAGGCGCAGCAGCGCGGCCTTGTCGAGCACGCCCAGCTGGTCCAGGTGGTGCAGCTCGTTGAGCGCATTGCCGGTGAACAGGTCCGAGCCGACCAGCAGCCGCGCGCCGGCCGCCTTCAGGCGTTCCAGGTTCTGCTTCTGGACCGCCTCGATCCGCGCCAGCAGCTCCGGCGCCGGCTGGAACAGCCGCGTCGCGACGGTGGCGGTGACGATGCCGACCTGCTTCTCGGCGGCCAGCGCGGCGACCTCGGGCGGGATCAGGTGGGTCTCCGGCGCCTCGCCGTGCTGGGGGAAGTAGCCCGGCAGCTCGGCGATGAAGTCGGCGCCGGCGCGCACCGCCGCGGCGAAGTCGGCGACGCTCTCGATGTGGACCACCACGCGGCGCTGCTCGGCATGGGCGCGGCGCACGACCTCGGCCACGACCTCGGGCGTCACGCCCAGCCGGCCGCGCAACTCGGGCTGCTGGCGCAGCTCGGGGCGGTCGTGGTAACTCATGATGACCTTCACCAGGTCGCTGTGGCGGCCGGCGATCAGCGGCCACTTCCTGGCCACGTCGTCGGGCGTGTCCATCACCAGCACCGCCTTGTCGACGATCTGGTCCAGCGTCATCGGCGGCGTGCCCGATTGCAGCATCGCCAGCGGCTGGCCGTCCGACGAGGTGATGCAGGCGGTGGCGAAGAGCACGTCCGGCGTTTCCGGCTGCGAGATCCGGGCGCGGATCGGATCGATCGCGGCCGGATCGGCGCACAGCATCGCGGCGTAGAACACGCCGTCGCGCAGGTAATCCTGGCCGAACTTGTCCAGGCCCCAGGCGCCCTGCAGGTTGTGGTTGTGGGCGTCGGCGAGCGGCGCGACCAG
>NZ_VOSR01001040.1:0-3599 GCF_007997345.1 Mitsuaria sp. TWR114 | reverse complement strand
CCGCCGCTGCGGCTCAGCATCGCCGAGACCCGGCTCAACGGCGGCAAGCGATTTCAACGACCGGTTCATCAAGCCCAACTACAGCGCCAACCTCAGCGAACTGACCGGCACGCTGGGCGCGTTCTCGGCGGGCTCGGCGGAGATGGCGCCGCTGCAGCTCAAGGGCAAGGTCGAGGGCACCGGGCTGCTGGACATCAGCGGCCGCCTGAACCCGAGCGGGGCGCCGCTGCGCTGGACATCACCGCCAGCGCCACCGACATCGAGCTCGCGCCGCTGTCGCCCTATGCCGGCAAGTACGCCGGTTATGCGATCGAGCGCGGCAAGCTCTCGACGCGCGTGCATTACGAGATCGAGCCGGGCGGCCGGCTGCAGGCCGACAACAAGATCGTGCTCAACCAGCTGACCTTCGGCGACCGCATCGACAGCCCGACCGCGACCAAGCTGCCGGTCAAGCTGGCGGTGGCGCTGCTCAAGGACCGGGACGGCGTGATCGACGTCAACCTGCCGGTCAGCGGCTCGCTCAACGATCCGGAGTTCAGCGTCGGCGGGCTGGTCGTCAAGCTCATCGTCAACCTGCTGACCAAGGCGCTGATGTCGCCGTTCTCGCTGCTGTCCGGCGGCGGCGGGGCGGAGATGAGCCAGCTCGAGTTCAAGCCCGGCACGGCCGCGCTGCAGCCGGACGCGGCGAAGAAGCTCGAGCCGCTGACCCGGGTGCTGGCGGACCGCCCGGCGCTGCAACTGAGCATCACCGGCTGGGTGGATCCGGCCGGCGAGCGCCGCGCGGCCCAGGCGGCGCGGCTCGAGGACGCGCTGCTCGCGGAACGGCGTCGCGAACTGCGGCGGGCGGCGGGCACACAGGCGGCGGGCCCGGCGCCGGCGGCCTCCGCCGCGAGCGATGCGCCGGTGACGCTGGACGACGCCCAGCGCGCGCGCCTGCTCAAGGTCGTCTATGACAACGCCAAGCTGCCCAACAAGCCGCGCAACTTCGTCGGCCTGACCAAGGACATCCCGGCCGAGCAGATGCGCGAGCTGCTGATGGACAGCTACACCGTCACCGACGAGCAGCTGCGGGAGCTGGCGCTGCAGCGCGCGGTCGCGGTGCGGGATGCGCTGATCGAGCGCGGCGTGCCGAACGCGCGCATGTTCCTGGCCTCGCCGAAGCTGCATGCGAAGGACGACGAGCGCGGCGCCGACAAGGACAAGCCCTGGCAGCCGCGCGTGGATCTGGCGCTCAGCGCACAGTGAGCGGGCGTCGCTCGCCTATGCTGGCGGGCTTGATTTCCGGGTCGCGCGCCCGATCTGAATCCGCCTGTCGCGGGAAGACTTCCCGCCAGCCTTGAGGACCTGCCATGACGACCACCCCGAATCCCGTTTCCCTGCCGGCCGGCGAGGACCTGATCACCCTCGGAGGCGGCTGCTTCTGGTGCACCGAGGCGGTGTTCCTGCGCGTCAAGGGCGTGCTGGGCGTCGAGTCCGGCTACACCAACGGCCAGGTGACGCAGCCCAACTATGAGCAGGTCTGCTCCGGCAACACCGGTCATGCCGAGGTCGTGCGGGTGCGTTTCGACACCCGCGTCGTCAGCCTCGAGGATCTGCTGCAGGTGTTCTTCACCATCCACGATCCGACGACGCTGAACCGCCAGGGCGCGGACGTCGGCACGCAGTACCGCTCCGGCATCTACTACACGCGGCCCGAGCAGCTCGGCGTGATCCGGCAGGTGCTGGACGAGGCGCAGCGCGCCCATGGCGGCAAGGTCGTCACCGAGGTCCAGCCCGAGCAGAACTACTGGCCCGCCGAGGCGTATCACCAGGACTACTTCGCCAATCACCCGGAGCAGGGCTACTGCGCGTTCGTTGTCGCGCCCAAGGTCGACAAGTTCGCGAAGAAGTTCAAGGAACTGCTGAAGGACGAGGCGGCCGGCTGATGGCGTCGACGGACGCCGCCGCGCTGATCGCGAGCCACGGGCTGCGCTTCCGCTACGGGGCGTCCGCCGCGGCCGACCTGCACTTTCCCGACTTCGAGGTGCCGCGCGGCGGTCATCTGCTGCTGCGCGGCGCTTCGGGCAGCGGCAAGAGCACGCTGCTCGCCTTGATGGCCGGACTGCTGACGCCGACGGCGGGACGCCTGGCGATGGACGGGGTGGAGGTCGGCGCGCTCGCGCCGGCCGCGCGGGACGCCTGGCGCGGCGCCCATCTGGGCTTCGTGCCGCAGCGTCTGCACCTGAGCGCCTCGCTGAGCGTGCGCGACAACCTCGCGCTGCCTTACGTCGCCGCAGGGCTCAAGCCGGACGAGGCCCGGATCGCGGCCCTGCTGGCCGAGCTGGGCATAGCGCCACTGCTGGACCGACGTCCGCATGCGCTCAGCCAGGGCCAGGCGCAGCGCGTGGCATTGGCGCGGGCGTTGTTGCGCGCGCCGCGTTTCGTGCTCGCCGATGAGCCCACCGCCAACCTCGACGACGAGGCCTGTGACGCCACGCTGGCGCTGCTGCGTCGCGTGGCGACGGAACACGGCGCCAGCCTGGTGATCGCCTCGCATGACGCCCGCATCGAGGCCGTCTGGAGCGAGTGGCCGGCGCTGCAACGGTTGAGGCTCACGCGCATGGGCAGCGCGGCGATGCCGCTGCCGACGTCGTGCGCCACCCAATGAGCCGGTCCCCGCTGAACCTGCCGCGCCTGGCGTGGCGATACCTCTGGGCGCGTCCGATGCTGACGACGCTCAACCTGATGCTGCTGAGCCTGGGCCTGGCCGCGATCGGTTTCGTCGTGCTGGTCAGCGAGCAGCTGGAGCAAGGCCTTCGGCGCGATCTCGGCGGCATCGACCTGGTCGTCGGTGCCAAGGGCAGTCCGATGCAGATCCTGCTGGCAGGCGTGTTCCACCTGGACCAGTCGACGGGGAACATCCCGCTCGCCACCGTCTCGCAGCTGAAGGCGCAGCCGCTGGTGGCGCAGGCGGTGCCGATCTCGCTGGGCGACAGCTTCCGCGGCCATCGCATCGTCGGCACGACGGCGGACTACCTGGCGCTCTACCAGCTGGAGCTCGCCCAGGGCCGGCGCTGGACCGGGCCCATGCAGGCAGTGCTGGGCGCCGAGGTGGCGCGTCAGTCCGGGCTGAAGCCGGGCGACCGGTTCCACGGCACGCACGGCCTGGCCGGTGGCGGCGAGGAACACGAGCACCCCTATGAAGTGACCGGCGTCCTGGCGCCGACGGGCGGCGTGGTCGACCGGCTGGTGCTGACGGACCTGGCCTCGGTCTGGGAGGCCCATGCGGCGCATGGGCACGCGGCGAAGTCGGCCCGCGAATCGAAGGGCAGGGGCCACGACGATCACGCCAGCGACCGCGACGACGCCAGCGACCGCGACCGCGACCGCGCCGAGGATCACGGCCACGCCGCGGACCACGAGCACGAGCACGAGCACGAGCACGAGCACGACCGCGAGCACACCGGTGCTCACGCGGACGCCGCGCTCGAGGTCAGCATGGTGCTGGTGCGCTACCGCAGTCCGCTGGCCGCGGTGATGCTGCCGCGCTGGGTCAACGCGCAGGCGGGGTTACAGGCCTCGGTGCCGGCGCTGGAGACCGCGCGGCTGCTGAGCATGGT
>NZ_VOSR01000104.1:0-1209 GCF_007997345.1 Mitsuaria sp. TWR114 | reverse complement strand
GCGCGCCGCGCGCAGCTTGGCCTCGAAGGCCTCGGCGCTTTCCAGGAACTCGGGCCCATAACACTGGGCCTGCAAGGCGAGCACGGCGGGAAGGTCCGCCGTGCCGATCACTTTCAACTGCAGCATCAAACGAAGTCGCCGGCCGATCGCGTGTTCCAGTGGTCGGAGATCCCCGAGAAGAAAGGCGACAGCAGCGGCGTGAAGAGACAAACGAAGGCCAGGATGTTGAGCGCGACGCTCAACCAGAACACCCGCCGGAAGCCCGGCTTGGCGCTCTTGTGGCGAAGCAGGTGCTGGGCCAGCAGCGCGCCGGGCCAGCCGCACAGCAGCGCGAGCCCATGCAGCGTGGACTCCTTGACGCGCCACTGGCCCAGCCGGGCGGCGCGCTTGTCCAGCGCGTAGACGATGAAGGTCGCGAAGCTCATCGCGACATAGGTGCCCCACAGCCCGCGCGGCAGCGGCCAAGCCAGGTGCGTGAGCAGCACCAGCGTGGCGAATCCCGGCACCAGCCAGAGCGAGGCACCGGTGTCGGCGGAAGGCTTGGAGGATGGGGCCGAGCCGCGCAGCGGCTGCGACCGGTCGCGCGGCCGGGCCGCGCCGCCCGGGCGTGGCGCCGGGCCGGCGGGGGCCGGCTTGGGCTCGAGGCTCTTGACCTCGAGCGCGCGGGGCTTGCCCTGCGCGTCGGCGCCGGGCTGGTAGCTCACGCGCTCGCCGACGAAAGGCCGGCGCGCGCGCAGCGAAAAGGCGCTGATGTGCACGAAGCGCTTCGGGCCGCCGTCGGACGGCGCGATGAAGCCGTAGCCCTTCGCGTCATCCCACTGGACGATCCGACCCTCGACGCGCATCCCTCAGCGTTCCCCTTCAGTCCGAGCCGCGAGGGCTCAGTAGCCCTTGCGCGGGCCCTTCTTGACGAAGCCGCCGCGGTCGTCGCCGCCTTGGCGCGGGCCCTTGAAGGCCGGCTTGGCCGGACGGCCTTCGAAGCCGTCGTTGCCCTTGAAGGCCGGGCGCTCGGCGCGCGGGCCGTAGCGGTCGTTGTTCTCGGCCGAACGATCGAAGCGCGGATCGAAGCCGCCACGGCGCTGCTCGAAGCCGCCGCCGTTGCCGCCCTGGCCGCCACGCGGGCCGCCGAAGTCACGCTGCGGACGGTCCTGGACCTGACCGTCGCGACGCTCGAAGCGGTTGCCGCCGCCGAAGCCCTGGCCGTCACGC
>NZ_VOSR01001039.1:0-575 GCF_007997345.1 Mitsuaria sp. TWR114 | reverse complement strand
TCCAGCACCTGGCCAAGGTCTACGACGCGGCGCACCCGCGTGCCCGCAAGAAATAACCGATTGATCCCGATGCCCCGCACCGCCCTGATCGCCTCGAAGGCCCCGTTCCCGTCCCGTCCGCTGCTGCTGTGCTCGGCGCTGCTCGCGGCCCAAGCGCAGGCGCAGACGCAAGCGCCCGGGGCCGAGCCGCCGGTGGTCTCGGCGCCGTCCGTGACACCGGAGCTGAAGGAGCCGCCGCGGGTCGTGACCGCGACCGACAGCCGGCCCGCCGCGTTCGAGCTGAACTGGTCGCCGATCAAGATGCCCACCGGGCAGAAGACCGCGCTGCTCGGGGCGCACTACATGGTCGCCATCAACGAGGACTGGGGCATCGGCCCGGCCGCCTACGGCGCCGCCAAAGGCGAGTTCGGCGGGCTGTTCACCGTCGGCTTCAACCTGCAGCGGCGCTTTCGCGTCGGCCCCAATCTGCACCTGGCGGCCAGCGTCTATGCCGGCGCGGGCGGCGGCGTGAGCTCCGACAAGGTGCGTCCGGGCGGCGGCCTGATGCTGCGGCCCGAGCTGTCGCTGCGCGGCGA
>NZ_VOSR01001038.1:0-520 GCF_007997345.1 Mitsuaria sp. TWR114 | reverse complement strand
CTGCCGCGCGACGAGGTGCAGGCCAAGAGCCGCAAGTACGCCGGCGAACAGATCGACCAGCAGCGCGCCGACTTCAAGCGCCTGGGCGTGCTGGGCGACTGGGACCACCCCTACCGCACGATGGACTTCAAGAACGAGGCCGGCGAGATCCGCGTGCTCAAGCGCCTGTTCGAGCGCGGCTTCGTGTACCGCGGGCTCAAGCCGGTGTACTGGTGCTTCGACTGCGGTTCCTCGCTGGCCGAGTTCGAGATCGAGTACGCCGACAAGCAGTCGCCCGCCGTCGACGTGGCCTTCCTGAGCGCCGAGCCGGACAAGCTGGCGGCGCCTTCGGCCTGCAGAAGCTCGACAAGGACGCGTTCACCGTCATCTGGACGACCACGCCCTGGACCATCCCCGCCAACCAGGCGCTCAACCTGAACCCCGAGCTGCCCTATGCGCTGGTGGACACCGAGCGCGGCTACTTCGTCGTGGCCGAGGCGCTGGTCGAGAAGTGCCTGGCCCGCTGGGGCATCGAGGGCCG
>NZ_VOSR01001037.1:0-915 GCF_007997345.1 Mitsuaria sp. TWR114 | reverse complement strand
GCCGGCGGATTCGCCCAGGCGGTCGGCCGGATAACGCCGCGACGGCGCGCTGGCACCCGGATGCACGACCACGAAGGGCTGGCGCGGTCCCACGCCCGCCGCGACCAGGCGCTGACGGACCGCCTCGCGGTCGCCCTCGAGCACGCGAAAGCGCAGGCGCTCATCGCGCGTGCGCAGGCCCACCGCGCCCACCAGGTCCAGTTGGCGGCGGACCTCATGGCGCATGCCGTCGCCGACCTCGTCGCGATCGGGGATCTCGTCGCTCAGCAGGCCATAGGCGCGCTCGCGGGCATGGCCCAGCACCCGGGGAATGCCGGCGAGCCGGCACATCGTCGCCGCCGGAAAGACGCTCTGCGTGCAGACGGTGAAGATGATGGCCGCGTCATAGTCCTCGTCGGCCCATTGCGCGAGGGCCTGGCGCTCCGCCCGCCCCGCCGGCAGACCACCAGCCGCCAACGGGTCGGCGCCGGCCTTCATCCACGGCGCATGGAAGCCGACGATGCGGTCCACCTCCGGCAGATGCGGCGCCAGCGCCGCCATCGACGGCGCGGCCAGCAGCGTCAGCTCGGCCTCGGGCAGCGACTCGCGCACCGCCGCCAGCGCCGGCGTCGTCATCAGCACATCGCCGAGGTTGTCCAGCCGGATCAGCAGGACGCGACGCGCCTGGCGCCATCGGGCGACACGTTCAGCCTGGACATCGGCGGCCGCCCCCGTCATCCCTGACCTCCCGAATTGGCCAGCGGCATGGCGACGACCTCGGCATGAGCCGCGTCCGTCGCGCCGACGGCGGCCAGGTGCGGCCGCGCCAAGTGCCGCACCGCCGCCGCCCCCGCACCGGCCTGGCCAGCCGCCGAGGCCAGCCGGATCGACGAGCTGCCTTGCATTGCCCGCCGCGCGGCCACCTGGGCATAGACG
>NZ_VOSR01001036.1:0-2925 GCF_007997345.1 Mitsuaria sp. TWR114 | reverse complement strand
CAAGCGGGAGAGGGAGCAATACCGGCTTCGCGCCCGATCGCATCGCTTCGCCTCGCCCTGCGGCCGCGATGGATCCGGCCTCTAGATTGACCCCTGTCGCAGCGGCCGCGCTGCTCCTGCCCGCGAGGCCCGCCCACCATGTCCGGCGAAAAGACCGAAGAGCCGACAAAGAAGAAGCTCGACGACGCCCGCAAGAAGGGCCAGAGCCCCAAGAGCCAGGACGTCAACGCGGCGCTGGGCCTGGTGGGCCTGCTCATCGTGCTGATCGTGATGGCCGAGTCCACGCTCGATCAGCTCTCCGGCCTCATCGTCCGCGCGCTGCGCGAAGGCGTCGTCGCCAAGAGCAACGAGGAGCTGCTCGCGCTCACCGTCGACATCGCCCGCTCCGGCTTCCTCGCCACCCTGCCCTTCGTCGCCGTGTCGGTGGCGCTGGGCGTCATCGCGTCCTTCGCGCAGGTCGGCTTCAACCTGTCGTTCGAGCCGCTCAACCTGCAGTTCGACAAGCTCAACCCCGCCGAGGGCGTCAAGAAGCTCTTCTCGGTCCGCTCGATCATCGACTTCCTGAAGATGGTGGCCAAGGCCATCGCGCTCGGCGCGGTGCTCTGGGTCATGATCCGCGGCCTGGTGCCGCTGCTGGTCGGCGCGGCCTACTTCGACGCGGTCGGCGTCGGCGTGCTCGGCTGGAAGGCCCTGATCAAGCTGATCTCCGCCGGCTGCCTCGTCTTCATCATCGTCGGACCGGTCGACTTCGGCCTGCAGCTGTGGCTGTTCAAGCGCGACCAGAAGATGTCCAAGGACGAAATCAAGCGCGAGCACAAGGAGAGCGAAGGCGATCCGCAGCTCAAGGGCCAGCGCAAGCAGCTCGCGCACGAGATGGCCACCTCGCCGCCCGAGCAGCGCGTGCCCGGCTCCACCGTCGTCGTCACCAACCCGACCCACTACGCGGTGGCCCTGCGCTACGAGCCCGGCGAGACGCCGCTGCCGGTCATCGTCGCCAAGGGCATGGACGCCGAGGCGCTGCGCATCCGCGCGATCGCCGAGAAGTCCGGCGTGCCCATCGTCGGCAACCCGCCGCTGGCGCGCGCGCTGCACAAGCTGCCGGTCGACGACGCCATCCCCGAGGAACTCTTCGAGGCCGTCGCCGCCGTGCTGCGCTGGGTCGCCTACCTGCACACGCTGACCTCGCCGGCGCCCCTCCCCGCATCCGCCAAATCCGCCAAATCCGCCACATCCGGCGCACCCGACGCGTCCACCGCGCCCGCCGCCTCCTCCACCGAGCCGCCGCGGCCCGCCGCGCCACCGCCCACTCCCTGATCCCACCCGGAAGGACCCGCCGCCATGGCCGCCCTGCGCCTCAGCCCCACCATGGGCAACGACCTCACGATGGCCGCGCTCATCGTCGCCATCGTGGCGCTGATGATCCTGCCGCTGCCCACGATGCTGATCGACACGCTGCTGGCGATCAACATCGCCGTCAGCGTGCTGCTGCTGATGACGACGCTGTTCATCCCCAACGCGGTGTCGCTGTCCTCGTTCCCGTCGCTGCTGCTGTTCACGACGCTGTTCCGGCTGTCGCTCAACATCGCCTCGACCAAGGCCATCCTGCTGCACGCCGACGCCGGCCACGTGATCGAGAGCTTCGGCAACCTGGTCGTGGGCGGCAACCTGGTGGTGGGCATCGTCGTCTTCATCATCATCACGGTGGTGCAGTTCATCGTGATCTCCAAGGGCTCGGAGCGCGTGGCCGAGGTCGGCGCGCGTTTCACCCTCGACGCGATGCCCGGCAAGCAGATGAGCATCGACGCCGACCTGCGCGCCGGCATCCTCACCGCCGAGGAAGCCAAGCGCAAACGCGCCATGCTGGCGATGGAAAGCCAGATGCACGGCGGCATGGACGGCGCGATGAAGTTCGTCAAGGGCGACGCCATCGCCGGCCTGATCATCACGATGGTCAACATCCTGGCCGGCATCGTGGTCGGCGTGCTGTACCACGGCATGACCGCGGGCGAGGCCTCGACCCGCTTCGCCGTGCTGTCCATCGGCGACGCGATGGTGTCGCAGGTGCCCTCGCTGTTCATCTGCGTGGCCGCCGGCGTGCTGATCACCCGCGTCGCCGACGAGCAGGAGAAGAAGCCGCGTTCGCTGGGCCAGGAGATCGGCGCGCAGCTCTCGCGCAATCCGCGCGCCATCTACCTCGCCGGCGGCCTGACCATGGCCTTCGCGCTGGTGCCGGGTTTCCCGGCGCTGCAGTTCCTCGGCCTGGCGATGGGCCTGGTGGCCATCGCCCACTGGCTGGGCAAGCGCCAGCGCAAGGAGGAAGCCACCGTCCTGTCCAAGCCGATCAGCGCCCTGCAGCGCGAAGGCGGCAAGGGCGACGCGCCCGCGATCCTGCAGCAGCCCCCGCACTTCGCCAAACCGCTGGCGATCCGGATGTCGCGCCCGCTGGGCGAGCTGCTCGAGGCCGACCGCCTCGACGAGGCGCTCGAGTCCGAACGCCACAAGCTGCAGGCCCACCTGGGCCTGCCCTTCCCCGGCGCGGCGATGTGGGTGTCGGCCGACCTGCCGGAGCACCGCTTCGACGTGCTGCTCAACGACGTGCCCGCCAGCCAGCACACGGTGCCCGGCCGACTGCTGCTGCTGAACGACCCGGCCAGCGCGCTCGCCGGCGCGGCGCAGCGCCACGGGCCGATCCTGCATCACGCCGAGTCGCTGTGGCTGCCGCCGGCCGCGGTGCCCGAGGCGCAGCGCGGTGCGTGCATGGACCTGGAGTCGGTGATCGCGGCGCAGGTCTTCGGCGTGCTGCGCCGCCACGCCCATCTGTTCATGGGCGTGCAGGAGGTTCAGTGGGTCATCGACCGCGTCTCGCCCGAGTACCCCGGCCTCGTCGCCGAGGTGCAGAAGGTGCTGCCGCTGCAGCGCATCGCG
>NZ_VOSR01001035.1:0-1067 GCF_007997345.1 Mitsuaria sp. TWR114 | reverse complement strand
CGGGGGCCGAGCTGGGCGCGGGCGGCCGGGCCGGGCGGCAGGGGACGGGGCGATGGCGGCGGCGCGCCCACGTCGCGATAGTCGCCACGGCGCACCGTGATGATGATGATCACGATGGCCAGCGGGACCACGATCAGCAGCGGCAACAGGAACGGCTGCAGGGTCTCAGGCAATTCAAACGGCATGCGGCTCTCCGACTCCTCCCCAAACCGCGCACGCTACACCGGCCGCAAGACGGCCTGTAGAGGAAAAGCCCTCTCGGTGGACGGCCGGCGCGCGAGTTCCGACGAGCCGCCGTCGCGCCCCGCCGGCTGACGCGGCCACGCGACAGCGCGCCGCCGCCGCGTCCCTGCATCAGGGGGCTTGCACGGCTTCATGCCCAGCTCAGCGCGGACAGGTCGTTGGCGAACAGCGGCGTGCGGCTCCACAGGCCCTTCAGGCCGGCCCGCGCCACCGTGATCCATTGGGGCTGGTAGAGGAAGGCGGCGACCGCGTCCTCGGCGACCTGGCGCTGCGCCTGGCCGAAGAGCCGCGCCCGCTCGGCCGGATCGGCGCTGCCCTGCATGCGCTCGTACAGCGCGTTGAAGGCGGGGCTGCGGTAGCCCCAGTAGTAGTCCGCCCGGGCGAAGTTGCCGAAGTCGTAGGGCTCCACATGCGCGATGACGGTCAGGTCGTAGGCCTTGCTGCCGTAGACGCTGGACAGCCACTGGGCCCACTCGATCTGCTCGATCCGGGCGGTGATGCCGACCGCCGCCAGCTGCGCCGCGATCAGCTCGCCGCCCTGGCGCGCGTACGGCACCGGCGGCAGCTTCAACGACAGGGACAGCCCAGTCGCCTTGGCCTGGGCCAGCAGCGCCTTCGCGGCGGCCGGGTCGTAGGCGTTGATCGCGGTGCAGTCGACGTAGCCCGGCGCGTCCGGCGTGACGAAGCTGCCGATCGGCACGCCGTAGCCGTCGGCGCTGGCCTGGATGACGGCCTTGCGGTCGATCGCCATGGCGATGGCGCGGCGCACGCGGACGTCGCCCAGCGGCGGCCGCTGGTGGTTGATGGCCAGGATGGTCTTGGCG
>NZ_VOSR01001034.1:0-735 GCF_007997345.1 Mitsuaria sp. TWR114 | reverse complement strand
GCGCTCGGCCGCCAGCCGCCGCGCGTAGTCCGCCGGCGCCATCGCCAGCGGCTCGAACCCCAGCTTGGCCAGGCCGTCCACGACCTGCTTCTCGCGCAGCGCGACCCGGATCAGGTCGAAGACCTTGTCAACGACGGCGGCCGGCGTCCTCGACGGCAGGAAGATCCCGTAGCTTTCCAAGCCGACGATAGCCTTGAAGCCCTGTTCGGCGAAGGTCGGCACCTCGGGAGTGAAGCGCGAGCGCTCATGGTCGGTCACGCCCAGGATGCGCAGCCGGCCGCTGGCCAGGTGGGGCAGGAAGTCGCCGAGGATGAAGCAGCCCGAGGCGATCTGGCCGCCCATCAGGTCCTGCAGCCCGGGCGCCGCGCCCCGGTACGGCACGTGGGCCAGCGTGATGCCGGCGGCGCGCTTGAACTGGTCGCCGAGGAAGTGCGGCATCGCGCCCGCGGCGGGCGAGGCGTAGGACGACTGCTCCGGATGCGCCTTGGCCCAGGCGACGAAGTCGCCGAGCGTCTTCACCGAGGCGGGGACCATCGGCCCGACGCCGAAGCCGCAGGTCGCGTTGCAGATCGGCGAGACCGCGATCGCGTCGCTCTCCGCCTTGTAGGCCAGCTTGCGATAGACATGCGGATAGATGGTGAACATCGAGGACGGGCTCAGCAGCATCGTGCCGCCGTCCGCCGGCGCGTCCTTGAGCACGTAGCCGCGGGCGCCGGCCTGCAGCGCGCGCTGCAC
>NZ_VOSR01001033.1:0-999 GCF_007997345.1 Mitsuaria sp. TWR114 | reverse complement strand
GGCTACGGCTACATCCGCGAGTACCCGCTGGAGCGCTACCTGCGCGACGCGCGCGTGCACCAGATCCTCGAAGGCACCAACGAGATCATGCGGGTCATCGTCGCGCGCCGGATGCTGCAGGACCACGCGCCTGAAGCGATCCGGTGATCACTGCAGCTCTCGCTGCTTGCGCCTCCTGCTCTCCCGCTTGCGAGAGAGCGGCCGTCGCCAACCACACTTCTTCTTCCATTCGTCACCATGCCCCTCTCAACCGAAAGCGACATCCATTACGCCGGGCTGCGCCTGGAGCGACGCGGCCACACCGCCGTCGTCACCTTGACGAACCCGCCCGCCCACACCTGGACCGCCGACAGCCTCGCCGCCTTGACGCGCCTGGTGGCCGACCTCAACGCCGATCGCGACATCTACGCGCTCGTCATCACCGGCGAGGGCGAAAAGTTCTTCAGCGCCGGCGCCGACTGAAGCTCTTCGCCGATGGCGACAAGGGCGTCGCCGCAACGATGGCGCGCCGCTTCGGCGAAGCCTTCGAGGCGCTGGCGGGTTTCCGCGGCGTGAGCATCGCGGCCCTCAATGGCTACGCGATGGGCGGTGGCCTCGAATGCGCGCTGGCCTGCGACCTTCGCATCGCCGAACCGCATGCCGTGATGGCGCTGCCCGAGGCGACCGTCGGCCTGTTGCCCTGCGCGGGCGGCACGCAGTGGCTGAGCTGGACGGTCGGCGAGGCCTGGGCCAAGCGCCTGGTGCTGCTGGGCGAGCGCGTCGACGCCGAGACGGCGCTGCGCATCGGACTGGTGGATGAGCTGGCGCCCAAAGGCGGCGCGCTGGCGCTAGCGCTGCAATGGGCCGAGCGCGCGCAGGGCCAGAGCCCGACCAGCGTCGCCGCGTGCAAGCAGCTGATCCAGGGCGCGCGCTCGGCGCCGCCGCGATCGCAGCTGGCGGCCGAGCGGGAAGCCTTCGTCGCGCTGTTCGATTCGGAGGATCAGCGCGAAGGCGTGCAGG
>NZ_VOSR01001032.1:0-1426 GCF_007997345.1 Mitsuaria sp. TWR114 | reverse complement strand
CCACCGTCGCGCCCAGCTCGACCGGGTAGGCGGTGTGCCCGAAGGCGGCGCGCGGGCCGCTGAGCTGCAGCCGGCACAGGCCGTTGCGCGGCATCGCCATCGTCGACCAGTCCTCCTCGGTGGCGCGGCTGAGCTTGCGCACCGAGCCCGGATCGAGCTCGATGTGCTGCGTCGCGATCAGCTCGCCGGCGGCATTGGTGCCGGCGAACAGCGGCTGTCGGGCGGAGCGGTTGGCGCAGTCCTGCCACTGGCCGTCGCGCAGCCAGGCGATCTCGACGCTGAATTGGCCCTGCCGCAGCTCCTTGCCGGCCGGGCGGCGTAGCCGGCGTAGTGGGTGTCGAAACCGCCCGGCTCGTTGGGCAGGCCGCCCCATTCGAGGTCCAGCGAGAGGTGGTCCAGGGTCTTGCGCGCGGCCTCGGGCGAGCCGACGACCAGGTAGGACGACAGGCCCGGCAGCGGGCCGAAGGGCGCGAAGGCCTTCGAGGGATCCAGCCGGCCGAGGTTGTTGGCCAGCCGCACGTCGCGCACGCCGCGCGCCTTCACCCGCAGGTCGACCTCGGCCAGCGGCAGCCGGGCCAGCAGCGAGTAGGGATAGAGCCGCGCCTGCGTGGCCAGCTCCAGGCGCAGCACCGGCAGCCGCGTGGGCCATTCGGCGCCATGCACCGCCGGGTCGCAGCCGGTCACCGGCGGCGCGTCGGCGCGCAGCCGGATGAACAGCGACAGGCCGGCGCCGGCGGCGCGTTCGAGCCGCGCCTCGACGGCGTGCCAGCCCGACGGCGTGCTCAGGCTGACGCGGAAGGCGCCCTGCAGCAGCCGGTCGAAGACCAGCGCGCGATGAGGCCGGCCGGGACCGTTGAACAGCGCCGGCAGGCCGTTGCCGGTCAGGCGATGCGCGGTATGGCGCAGCGCGGTCCAGTCGGCCTCCGACAGGTCGTCGACGTCCATCTCGACGCCGCCAACGCCCGTACCCGTCGTGGCACTCGTGCCGCTCGCGCCGCTCGTGCTGGCCGCCGGGCCGTCGGCCAGCAGCCACTGCGGCAGCAGGTCGCCGAAGGCGTCGCGGAAGGCCGGCGCCGAGTCGGCTCGCAGCGCCGCGTCGCGCAGGCCGCGCAGGTCCGGCGCGGCGCCGGAGGAGGTCTGGCGCAGGATCACGCGGATCTCGCGATCGCCCTCGCGCAGCGCCAGCAGCGGCGACGCCACCGCCAGCCCGATGCGCGCGTCCTCCGCGCCCGCGCCGCCGGCGGCGCCGAAGAGCGGCCAGACGGTGCGGCCGTCCGCGACCGGACGCGCCACCTTCGCGCGGGTGACGTAATGGAGGTCGCGCTCCGGCGCGATCAGCGGGTCCCGCTCCAGCCGCAGCGTGCACAGCGCGGCCAGCCGCGTGTCGGTGACGGCGATCGGCGCCTCGCTGACGAAACGCACCGGC
>NZ_VOSR01001031.1:0-1004 GCF_007997345.1 Mitsuaria sp. TWR114 | reverse complement strand
CGAGCAGCACGTTGTTGAGCAGCAGCAAGGTCTCGCGCGACAGCGCCGCGAAGCGGCCGCCCAGCCCGACCTGCGGCGCGCGCCAGGCGAAGAGCAGCAGCGAGCCGCCGACCACCGCGATCATCATCGACAGGATGTAGAGGCCGCGGCCCGGGTCGACCGCGAAGGCATGCACCGAGGTGAGCACGCCCGAGCGCACGAGGAAGGTGCCCAGCAGGCTCAGCGAGAACGCCGCGATGGCGAGCAGCACGGTCCAGCTGCGGAAGGCGCTGCGGCGGTCGGTGACGACCAGCGAGTGGATCAGCGCGGTGCCGACCAGCCACGGCATCAGCGACGCGTTCTCGACCGGGTCCCAGAACCACCAGCCGCCCCAGCCCAGCACGCCGTAGGCCCAGGCGCTGCCCAGCAGGATGCCCAGCGTGAGGAAGCTCCAGGCGGCCAGCGTCCAGGGCCGCGACCAGCGCGCCCAGGCGGCGTCCAACCGTCCCGACAGCAGCGCGGCCAGTCCGAAGGCGAAGGCCACCGAGAAACCGACGTAGCCCATGTAGAGGAAGGGCGGATGCGCGACCATGCCGGGGTCCTGCAGCAGCGGGTTGAGGTCGCGGCCCTCGGGCGCGGCCGGCGACAGCCGCGCGAACGGGTTGGACAGCCACAGCAGGAACACCAGCATGCCGATGCTGAGGGCGCCCAGCACCGCGAGCACGCGCGCGACGTAGTCGCGCGGCAGGCGGCCGCTGAGCAGCGCCACCGCCGCCCCCCAGACGCTCAGCAGCGTCTGCCAGAGCAGCATCGAGCCCTCGTGGCCGCCCCAGACCGCGGTGAAGCGGTAGATCGCGGGCAGCGTCGAATGCGAGTTCGCCGCGACGTACAGCACCGAGAAGTCGCCCCTCAGGAAGCAGGCGGCCAGCACGCCGAAGGCCAGCAGGCACAGCGCGCATTGCAGCAGCGCGGCGGGCCGGGCCACGCGCATCCATGGCGCCGCGCCGCAGTGCGCGCCGACCAGC
>NZ_VOSR01001030.1:0-2007 GCF_007997345.1 Mitsuaria sp. TWR114 | reverse complement strand
CGACCTCGACCAGCCAGTGGCGGACCGCGGCGATCACCTCCGCGGGCCGGTCCTTGTGCGGCGAGTGTCCGCAGGCGGGGATCTCGAAGAGGCGCGTCCGCGGCACCGCGCGGGCGATGCCGCGGATCTGCTCGAGCGTGCCGTATTCATCGTCGACGCCCTGCATCGCCAGCAGCGGGCAGCGGATCGCGCGGATCTCCTCGACGATCGACCAGTCGCGGAACGCGGGGCTGAGCCAGCAGTCGCTCCAGCCGCGGAAGGGCGAGTCGGGATCGTCATGGAAGCGCGCCAGGCGCTCGCGCAGCGGGCCGCGCTCATAGGCCGTGACGGTGTCGCGGATGCCGTCGATGGAAAGCGACTCCACGACGATGTGCGGCGCCGCGACGATCGCGCCCGCGGTGGGCAGGCGGGCCGCATGCAGCAGCGCGATGGAGCCGCCGTCGCTGTGGCCAAAGAGCCAGGGCGGGGAGTCGATGCCCAGCCCGGCCAGCACCGCGGGCAGCACCTCATGCGCCTGGCGGTGGAGATAGTCCGGGGCCCAGCGCTCATCGGGGGGCCGCATCGTCGAGCGGCCATAGCCGGGCCGCGAGTACACCAGGCCGCGCAGGCCCAGGGCCTCGCACAGGCGGGCCGGGAAGTCGCGCCACATCGCGATCGACCCAAGCCCCTCGTGCAGGAACACCATCACCGGCGCCGGCGCGCCGGCCGGTCCGCGGGCGGTGTCGTTGACCCAGGCGTAGTCGATGTCGGTCGGCCGGCCGCGCCAGTCGATGCGCAGGCGCTGCGTCGTTGTCGTGCTGTCCATGGCGCGCATCTTAGGCAGGCCGGACGGTCCCCTGGACGCGCCAAAAGAAAAGGCCCCGGTCGTGAGACCGGGGCCGAAAGTTCGTCCGTCTGCAGAGGGAAAAGACGGACCATGCGAGAGAGAAGCATGAACAACGGAAGCTCGAATTCCGTTGTCAGGATCTACTGTACGGAGGTCCGCATCCGCGGGCACGAGGGCAACGGCGCATCGTCGCGGAGGACATCGCCCGATGCGGCTGTCAGGCGATCGCCTACAAGCCTCGCGGTCGTGGCCGCCCTCGCTCCCTGGCGCCTCGCGGCCCCCTTGCCTCGCCTTCAGTGCGCGGCGCCTGCGGGCGCCCCGGTGGCGCCGCGCTGCTGCGTCACGCCCAGCGCGCGGTTGGCGCTGATCGCCATGATCAGCGCGAAGAAGACCACGCAGGAGAGTCCCGCCGTCAGCGACGAGTGCTCCGCGATCATCCCGATCAGCGGCGGCCCGGCCATCATGCCCAGGTAACCCAGCGACGACACCGCCGCGATGCCGTGCGCCGCGCTGACACCCGGCACCTTGGACGCGGCGCTGAACAGCACCGGCACGACATTGGACAGCCCCAGGCCCACCAGCGCGAAGCCCAGCAGCCCCGCCGGCGCGACCGGCACCAGCAGCGCCGTGACCATGCCGGCCGCGGCGAGCAGGCCGCTGGCGACCATCAGCGGCACCGGCGCGACACGCGCCCGCACCCAGTCGCCACCGAAGCGGCCCAGCGCCATGGCCAGGCTGAAGCTCGCGTAGCCCAGCGCCGAGACGCTGGCATCGCTGGCCCGCTCCTGCTTCATGAACAGCACGCTCCAGTCGTACATCGCGCCCTCGGCGATCAGCCCCAGCGCCGCCAGCGTGCCGATCAGCGCGAGCACGCCGCGCGGCAGGCTCAGCGGCTGCTTCTCGCCGGGCTCGGTCCGCATCTTCAGCATCGCCGCGCAGGCGCCGACGATCAGCGCCATGCCGACGCTGCAGGCCACCAGCAGATGCGTCTGCGGCGCCCAGCCCAGCAGCGGCAGCAGGCTGCCGACACCGGCCCCCACCATGCCGCCCAGGCTGAACATCGCATGGAAGCCGCTCATCAGCGGCCGTGCCGCGAGATGCTCGATCTCCGTGGCCTCGGCGTTGATGGCCACGTCGAAGAGACTGGCCGTCGCGCCGAACAGCGCCAGCAGCAGCACCAG
>NZ_VOSR01000103.1:0-647 GCF_007997345.1 Mitsuaria sp. TWR114 | reverse complement strand
GGCCATGCGCCAGGCGCCGATCGAGGCGCCCAGCAGGTGCACCTCCTGGCCGCCGGACGGGAGGAACTCCCCGAACAGATGGGCGTCGAGCGCGCTGAGGATCAGCCCCTTGGGGCCGCCGGCCGCGCCGGGCACGGCGCGCACGTCGGCGGCGCGCAGGCCATGGTCGCGCAGCCGTTGGCGCGCACGGGGTCCGGCGAGGATCTGCAAGGCCTGCATCGGGCGGTTCGTCCTTTCATGGGGCAACGACACCCGACGCGGCCGGCCGCCCCTCGCCTGATCGTCAGGCTCAGAGCTTCATTTCCAGGTTGAGCTGGAACCAGGGCTTGAGGCTGCGGCCGGTGGCGTAGTAGTCGCCATTGGCCAGCGCGGTCTCGGCCCGCGCGTCGAGCGGGAAGAGATTATTGGCCGAGAAGCGGACCGAGGTCTTGGGGTTGACCATCCATTGGGCGAAGACGTCCAGGCCGCGGTTGCGCGAGAACTCGACCTGCTGGCGGTCGGTCTGGCGGACCGTGTAGACCGGCGTGTAGTTCAGGTTGGCGCCGGTGGTGACCGGCACGCCGCTGAAGCGGTAGTCGAAGCCCAGGTTGGCGGTCCAGGGCTGCTGCTGGTCCAGGCGATTGTCCGGCCCGGACACGGCCTTCACC
>NZ_VOSR01001029.1:0-1116 GCF_007997345.1 Mitsuaria sp. TWR114 | reverse complement strand
CTGGCAGACCGAGCAGGGCCTGCCGCTCAACACCGTCCAGGCGCTGCTGCAATCGCGCGACGGCGGCCTGTGGATCGGCACCGCCGGCGGCCTGGCCCGTTTCGACGGCCGGCGCTTCATCAGCTTCGACGCCGCGCAGGCCCCGGACGTCGCCTCGCAGCCGGTCTTCGCGCTGCTGGAGGACCGCCAGGGCCGGTTGTGGATCGGGCACCCCGGCGGCGTCGCGGTCTACGCGCAGGGGCGCTTCAGCGCGGCGATCTCGAAGGCGCAGGCCGGTGGCCGCCGGATCTGGTCGCTCGCCGAAGACAAGTCCGGCGCGATCTGGGCCGCTGGCGACGGCGCGCTGGTCCGCTGGAAGGACGGCGCGGTCAAGACCTTCGGCGCCGCCGACGGCCTGCCCGCCGCGCGGCTGCGCACCGTCGCCTTCGACACGGCGGGCACGCTCTGGATCGCGACCACCGGCGCGGGCCTGTTCGCGATGACGCCGGACGGCAAGTTCCATGTCTTCGACGCGTCGACCGGCTTCCCGCATCCGCAGGTGCGCTTCGTGCTGCCGGATCCTTCCGGCGGCGTCTGGGCCGCGACCGCCGGCGGCGGGCTGGTGCGCCTGCACGCAGTCGACCGCCCGGACATGCGCGTCTACACCACCGCCGACGGCCTGCCCAGCGACCACCTCACCGCGCTGGCCCGCGACCTCCGCGGCGACCTGTGGATCGGCAGCTGGGGCGCCGGCGTCAGCCGGCTTCACGACGGGCGCTTCAGCACCATCTCCGCCGGGCCGGGGCCGGCCGGCGGGCTCGCTGGCGGCCAGGTCTGGTCGCTGATGGCGGACCGCGAGGGCAGCATTTGGGTCGGCACCTGGGTCGACGGCCTGAACCGGCTGCGCAACCGCGCCTTCACCGCGATCGGCACGCCGGAGGGCCTGAGCCACGACAACGTCCGCTCCGTCGTCGCCGCGCGCGACGGCGCGATCTGGGCCGCGACCGCCGGCGGCGGCATCAACCGCCTGCGGGACGGCCGCATCACGACGTTGCGCCAAGCCGACGGCCTGCCCACCGACGAGGTCTCGACCATGCACGAGGCGCGCGACGGCACGCTGTGGATCGGCACCTTCCA
>NZ_VOSR01001028.1:0-1330 GCF_007997345.1 Mitsuaria sp. TWR114 | reverse complement strand
GCCGGCGGGCTCGCTGGCGGCCAGGTCTGGTCGCTGATGGCGGACCGCGAGGGCAGCATTTGGGTCGGCACCTGGGTCGACGGCCTGAACCGGCTGCGCAACCGCGCCTTCACCGCGATCGGCACGCCGGAGGGCCTGAGCCACGACAACGTCCGCTCCGTCGTCGCCGCGCGCGACGGCGCGATCTGGGCCGCGACCGCCGGCGGCGGCATCAACCGCCTGCGGGACGGCCGCATCACGACGTTGCGCCAAGCCGACGGCCTGCCCACCGACGAGGTCTCGACCATGCACGAGGCGCGCGACGGCACGCTGTGGATCGGCACCTACACCGCCGGCGTCGCGCGGCGGCTGCCCGACGGCCGCATCGAGCGCTTCGGCCCGGACAGCGGCCTGCCCGGCGTCGAGGTGCGCGCCCTCTACGAGGACCGCGACGGCACCGTGTGGGTCGGCACGCGCTCGGCGCTGGCGCGCTTCAACGGCCGCGGCTTCGAGCAGGTCCGCGCGCCCGGACTGCCCGACGAGGGCGTCGCCGCGATCCTGCAGGACCGCGCCGGCACGCTCTGGTTCGGCACCACCGGCCAGGGCCTGGTGCGCTGGCGCGACGGCAAGGCGCGGCACTTCAGCACCGCCGACGGCCTGCTGTCCGACTGGGTCATCGCGCTCAAGGAGGACGCGCGCGGCGCGCTCTGGATCGGCACGAACGGCGAGGGCATCAACCGCCTCAAGGACGGGAAGATCGGCGCGGTGCGCCCGGCCGACGGCCTGTGGGACGGGTTGTCGCAGGTGCTCCTGGAGGACCGCGCCGGCAACTTCTGGATCACCTGCAACCGCGGGTTCTACCGCGTCGCCCGCGACGACCTGGACGGCCTGATCGACGGCCGGCTCAAGCAGGTCCGCTCGCTCGGCTTCGGCCCGGGCGATGCGCTGCGCGCCACCAGCTTCGCCGGCAACCTGCAGGCCGCCGGCGCGATCGACGCGGCCGGACGCGCCTGGCTGCCCTCGTCGTCGGGGCTGGTCGTCGTGGATCCGGCGCGCCTGCCCGGTGGCGGCGAGCCCCCGGCCGTGCGCATCGAGCAGATCAAGGTCGACGGCGCGCCGGTGCCGCTGGACGGCCGCCCGCTGGACCTGCCGCCCGGCCCGGTGGCGTTGTCGGTGAGCCTGGCCGCCTCCACGCTGCGCGAGGCCGACCGGGTGCGCTTCCGCTTCTGGATGGAAGGCCTGTCGCGCGGCTGGACCGACGTGGGCCAGGACCGCGAACTGACCTTCCCCGCGCTGTCGCACGGCGAGTACCGGCTGCGGCTGGCCGCCTCGGCGGATGGCCAGCGCTGGC
>NZ_VOSR01001027.1:0-3198 GCF_007997345.1 Mitsuaria sp. TWR114 | reverse complement strand
CAGCCCCAGGCCCAGCAGCACCAGGCAGGGCACCAGCACGACCGCGGCGACGATGAAGGGCACCGCCTCGCCCCAGGGCAGCGTCAGCCCGCCCAGCAGCGGGCCGACCAGCCAGCCGATGTAGAGGCTCGCGTTGAGCCAGGCGAAGCTGCGGGTGCGCTCCAGCTGCGGATGCCAGTCCGCCAGCAGCGCCCGCACCACCGCGACGTTGCCCTCGGTCAGCCCGGTCGCGAAGCGCGACAGCACGAACAGCGGATAGTCCCGCGAGGCCAGCGCGAAGGCGCTCAGTCCGTAGCCGACCAGCGTCGCGGTGATGGTGATGCCGAGCACGCGGCGGCGCCCGTAGCGGTCGGACATCGGCCCCACGAACAGGCTGCCGACGAGGATGCCGGCGGGATTCACGGCCAGCGCCAGGCCCATCAGCAGCTCGGGCCGCAGGCCGAGGAAGTGGGTGAAGTCGTCCACCGGTCCGCCGACGAAGATCGGCGCCAGGATCGGATACGGCAGCGCGACGCCGGCGGTGCTCATCAGCGCGAGCGCGCAGACGGCCCAGAGCAGCAGGTGCGGATGGCGCAGCGGCGCCGGCGAGGCGGAAGGGGGCGCGGACGAAGACAGCACGGCGCTCATTGTGCGGCCCCTTCCCGGCGCAGGCACAAGGCATAGCCGGGCCAGCCGCGATGGCGCCACTCCTCGCGGGCGGCGTCGGCGACCTTGATGCGGTGATCGTTCATGGATCCCTGCAGCGCGGGCAGCTCGCGCGTCCAGTCGTCCTCGGACGCGCTGCCCGCATGCACCAGCGCCCAGGCCGGCGCCGGCCGCTGGTCCGACAGGTAGGTGCCCAGCCAGGCCCGCCAGACGCTGCGCAGGACCTGGCCTTCGTCGACGACCAGACCGCGCGAGGCCGCCGCCGCCAGCAGCACCCGCAACGCATGGGTGCCGGTCACCAGGTGCAACGCGGCGAACTGGTGCCGCGCCAGGTAGACCGCCAGCGAGGCCTCGGCCAGGTCGTCCAGCGTCAGGCGCGGACGCTCGACGTAGGCCGCGAAGCCGGCAGCGCCGCCGCGTGCTGCATGCGGGTCGTGATCAGGCTGCCCGGCATCGCCGGCATGGCCATCGCCGGATCGGCGCGCACCGCGTCGATCACGTCGCGCAGGCGCGCGCTGCCCTGGCCCGAGGGCACCGGCGCGCCGAGCGGCGACGTCAATCCGACCGTCGTCCGCAGCGCCGCGTCCAGTTCCTTCGCATGCCCCGACTGCAGCGCGTAGGCCAGCCGGATCGCGACATGGAAGGCCTGCGCCTCGGGTACGTCCAGCACGCGCAGCAAGGCCTCCTCCACCGTCGGGGCGGGCGTGTCGTCCGCCACGGCGGGGCGCGACAGCGGCGCCCAGTGGTCGATCTGCCGCTGCAACGCCGCGCGCGGCGCGCCGAGCCGCGCCAGCGCGCCCAGCGCCATCGGCAAATGGTTGAACAGCGGCATCGCCTCGGTGCCGTACATCGGGCCGAAACGGACCGACTGGTCCAGCGCCTCGTGCAGACCCGCCGGCCAGGGCGGCCCCTTGAGCTCGAGCTCGTTGTCGTCCGGATCGAACAGGTACAGCGACGGGCCGTCGCCCTCGGCACCGTAGCGCGAGCCGTAGGCATCGACGCGCACGCCGCGTTCGGTCAGCCAGCGGCGCAGCGCGGGCTCGTCCAGCGACTCGACCCGCAGGCAGAAGTGGTCGACGTGGCGCCCCTCCGCGCCCGGCCCCGCGCCCCCGGCGCTGCCGAGCTTGCCGTCCAGCGGCACGAGGTCGATCAGCTGCGCGCCGGCGCGCAGCTGCACCAGGCCGATCGCGTCCTGGCGGCGCTCGACCGTGCAGCCGAGCAGGTCCACGTAGAAGTGCAGCGAGGCGGACAGGTCCCGCACCCGCAGGACGAGGTGGTCGAGGCCCTGGATCTTGATCATGGCGAGCTCCTTGTGCTTGCTGTTGTTGCGCCATGATCGCGCCGCTCATCGATTTAATAAACAGTTTGTTTATTAACACTCTTCCCCGCAGGGAGACCCGACAATCGCGCCCATGGCTTTCCGACCCCTGCCCCTTCCCGATGACGTCCCCGGCCGGCTCTGGCTGCAGTCGATGCCGGGCCGCCGCGAGCCCTGGAGCGCCTTCCTCGACGAGGCGCGGCTGAACCGGCTCGACATGCTGGTCTGCCTCAATCCGCTGGAGGAGGTGGCCGAGCTGTCGCCGGCGTATCACAAGGCGGTCGCGCAGGGCCGGATGCCGTTCCGCTGGCTGCATGTGCCGATGCGCGACTTCGGCCTCGCCGCGGATGCCGCCGCCTTCCGGCAAGGGGTGGAGCAGGTCGCGCAGGGCCTGCGCATGGGCGACCGCGCGCTGCTGCATTGCGCCGCCGGCATGGGCCGCACCGGCACGATGGCCGCCTGCGTGCTCAAGCGCCTGGGCATGCCGGCGGCGGAAGCGCTCGCCGCGGTCAGCGCCGCCGGATCGAATCCCCAATCGGCGCTGCAGTCCGGCTGGATCCACCAGTTCTGACGCGCGCCGGAACCGGCGTCCCGATCCCCCTCATGTCGCCCTCGCCCTCGGCCTTCGCCCACCTCGACCCGCGGGTGCTGCACGCCGACGACCATCTCGTCGTCGTCGACAAGCCGTCGGGCCTGCTGTCGGTGCCGGGTCGCGGCGAGGACAAGCAGGATTGCGCCTGGGCCCGCGTCGCGGCAGGCTGGCCCGATGCGTTGATCGTCCATCGACTGGACCAGTCGACCTCCGGGCTGATCGTCTTCGCCCGCGGCGAGGCGATGCAGCGCGCGCTCAGCGAGGCCTTCGCGGCCCGGCTCGTCGACAAGCGCTACGAGGCCGTCGTGCATGGCCTGGTCGCGCGCGATGCGTTCGAGATCGACCTGCCGCTGATCGTCGACTGGCCCAACCGGCCGCGCCAGATGGTCGATGCCGAGCGCGGCAAACCCAGCCTCACGCGGGTGCGGGTGCTGCAGCGCGACCTCGCCGCGGGCACCACACGCGTCGAGCTGGAGCCGGTCACCGGGCGCTCGCACCAACTGCGCGTGCACCTGCTGGCCGCCGGCCACCCCATCCTCGGCGACGCGCTGTACGCGCCGCCCGAGATCCTTGCCCGCGCGCCGCGCCTGCTGCTGCACGCGCGGGACCTGCGCTTGCCGGCGGTGCTCGACGCGCCGCCGCT
>NZ_VOSR01001026.1:0-1089 GCF_007997345.1 Mitsuaria sp. TWR114 | reverse complement strand
CCCGGCGACGCGGGCGCTGCACACGATGTTCCGCGAGGTCTGGGCGCAGCAGCAATGCCAGGGCACGGTCACCGCAATCGAGCCGCCGGCCGGTCCGCCGCCCGGCCGCCAGTTGATGCGGGTGATCCCGTCGACGCCGCAGGACACCGAGAACCGCATCTACACGCTGCTGCTGGGCAGCATCCGCGCGGCGCAGCGCAGCGTGTACCTGACGATGGCCTACTTCGCGCCCGGCCAGGACATGGTCGACGCGCTGTGCCAGGCCGCCGACCGCGGCGTCGACGTGCAGTTGATCCTGCCCTCGCGCAGCGACTTCTCGCCGGTCATGCACGCCGGCCGCAGCCATTACGAGCGCCTGCTGAAGTCCGGTGTCCGCATCCATGAATTGCAGGAGGCGGTGCTGCACGCCAAGACCGCGGTGATCGACGGCGTCGTCTCCACCGTCGGCTCCAGCAACATGGACTGGCGCAGCTTCGTCTACAACAACGAGGTCAACGCCGTTGTGCTGGGCGAGGACTTCGGCGACGCGATGACCCGCATGTTCGAGCGCGACCGCGCCGCGTCGCAGGCCATCGACCTGAGACGCTGGCAGGACCGCGGCGTCTGGCAGCGCGGCAAGGAATTCTTCTCGAGGATGTTTGAACAATGGTGGTGAAGGAAGCGCCCGCGGGCGAACCGGGCGGCATGCCGCCGGGACCGGCCCCTCGACGACATCGGCACCGGCACGGGTGGGCGATGGGCCTGCTCACGCTGCTGGCGATGCTGCTGGTGGCCATCGGCGTCTGCGAATGGCTGGGCTGGCCCTTCCTGCGCCGTCCGGCGGAGCAATGGCTGAGCCAGAAGCTGGACCGCCAGGTGCGCTTCGACGGCGCCGAGGGCCAGGACTGGCAGCTGCGGCTGATCGGTCACCTGCGGCTGCGCGCGCACAGCGTCACCGTCGCCGGTCCGAGCTGGAGCACGCTGGGCGGTCCCACGCTGCAGGCGCAGGATGCGGCCCTCACGCTGCGCTACAGCGACCTGCTCGCCCTGCGCCACGAGGGCCAGGCCTTGCGCGTGAAGGCGCTGCGGGCCGGCGAACTGGCGCTGCGG
>NZ_VOSR01001025.1:0-2563 GCF_007997345.1 Mitsuaria sp. TWR114 | reverse complement strand
CGGCGGCCAGCGCGCGGGCGTCGACGCGCCAGAACGCCGCAAGGACGTCCTCATAGGCGACCCCGGCGACCCGCTCCGGATCCACCTCCAGGTCGGGTTGGGGTGGCGGTCGTGGCCGGGGATCCGCCGGGGCCGCAGGCGCAGGCGCAGGCGCAGGCGCAGGCGATGGCGATGGCGCGGAGGCCGGCGCTTCGTCGGGCACGTCGCTCGGCGCATGACCCCGCGCTTCGTCCGAAGCCTCGTCTGGAGCTTCCTCCGGCGCGTCGTCGTCGGTGGGATCGCCGTCCTGGATCTCGATCTCGTGGAACCCGCGCCCTTCGCGCAGGTGCGCGATGGCCGCCTCGTAGTGACCCCGCAAGGCCTGGAACCCCTGGGGGTCGCGCGCGCGGTCCAGGCGCTTGAGCCGCGCGGCGTAGGCGGCCTTGACGTCCGCCTCCGTGGCCCGCTCGTCCAGGCCGAGCGCGACGAAGTAGCTGGGCAGGACGACCGGCATCAGACCCCCAGCGGCGAGTCCGCCTCGATCGCGCGCACCAGGCGCTGCAGCATCTCGCCGCCCTGCTCGATGCGACGCGGCTCCTGCGAGTCGAGGTCGAGCTCGAAGCGCGTGATCGCCGTGCCCAGCTGCTCACGGTCCTCGCGGCCGACCTGCATGAACAGGCGCTCGGCGCGGGCGACGAGCGCGCGCACCTCCATGCGCTCGCGCGGATGCAGCTTCAGCTCGGACAAGGCCTTCAGCCGCTGCGCCACCTCCTGCGGCGACAGCCGCTCGTCGGAGTTCTGGATCACCAGGCGCTGCGGCTCGCCCGCGGAGCGATCGGCCAGCATCGGCGTGGCTTCGACCTCGAGCAGGCCGTCGATGTCGTAGGTGAAGCGCACGTCGATGTGGGGCCGGTGCTCGGCGCTGAAGCGCGGCAGGTCCACGTCGAACTGGCCGAGCAGGATGTTGTCCTTCACCAGCCGCGCCTCGCCCTGGTACACCCTGACCTGGATGGACTTCTGCTGCGGATGGATGGGCGAGAACGACTCGACGCGGCTGGCCGGCACGACGGTGTTGCGCGGCAGGATTGGCGACATGAAGCCAGCCGTCAGCCGGTCGGCGCTCACCTGCCTGGCGCTCTCGATGCCCAGGGAATACGGGCAGACGTCGGTCATCACCCGCTCGGCCAGTTCCGCCGCATTGGCCTTCAGCCCGGCTTGCACCGCCGCGCCCAGCGCGACGACCTCGTCCGGGTTGATGCTGGCGTTCGGGAACTTGCCGAACATCCGCGTCACCAGTTGCCGCACTGCGTGGAGGCGCGAGCTGCCGCCGGCCAGCACGATCGCCGACAGGTCGGCGGTGCCGATGCGGGCGTCGCGGATCGCGGTCTCCACCGGCTGGCGCAGGCGCTCCAGCACGGGCTGGATCAGCCGCTCGAACTCCTCGGCGTGCAGCATCAGGTCGACGCTGTGCGACTCGTGCTGGAACGCGATCGGCACCGCGCCGGACGGCCCCAGCGCGCGCTTGGCCGCTTCGCAGCGCGCCTTGAGCCTGGAGACGAAGCGCTCATCGCGCAGCAGCGCATCGGGCAGGCCGGCCGCGCTCATCACCCAGCGCTCGAGGCAGGCGTCCACGTCGTCGCCGCCGAGCTGGTTGTCGCCCGCCGTGGCGCGCACCTCCATCACGCCGGAGAACAGCTCGAGGATGGACACGTCGAAGGTGCCGCCGCCGAAGTCGAACACGAGGAACTGGCTGTCTTCCTGCTCGTTGAGGCCGTAGGCCAGCGCGGCGGCGGTCGGTTCGTTGAGCAGGCTGACCTCGACGAAGCCGGCGATCAGGCCGGCATTGCGCGTCGCCGCCCGCTGCGCGTCGGAGAAGTAGGCCGGCACGGTGATCACGGCGCGGTCGACGTCCTGTCCGAAGCAGGCCCGCACGTCGGCGCGCAGCGCGCGCAGCACCATCGCCGACAGCTCCTCGGCGCGGAACTTCCGGTCGCCCAATGCGTAGCTGGTCGCCGTGCCCATGCCGCGCTTGAAGCTCGCCACCGTGCGGTCCGGATGCGATTGCAGCCGCTCGCGCGCCGCGACGCCGACCAGCACGCTGCCGTCCTCGTCCAGGCTCACCACCGACGGCGTGAGCGTCTGGCCCAGCGCGTTGGGGATCAGGTGGGAGGCGCCGTCGCGCCAGTAGGCGACCAGCGAGTGGGTGGTACCGAGGTCAATGCCGACGAGGTCGGGGACGAACGCAGAGGCGGTCATGGATCGAGGACGAGACAAGGGGGAAATCGGTGCGGGCCATGCCGCCGTGCGCCCGGCGGTCCGCGAGCGACGCGCCACACTATCCACCGGCCAGGCGACGCCCCATCGCCCTCGCGGGGGGTTGACGGGACAAGGCGACAGCGCGCGTGACGAATTGCGCGGATCGCGGCGGCCCCATAATCGCGCCCCATGCGCAAGCACCTCCTGCACTGGTTGCTCCCGCTGCTCATGCTGCTGTCGCAGCAGGGCGCGGTGTGGCACGGCATCGGTCACCTGACCGATGCGCGGGGGCATGCGCCGGCCGGCGCCACCGCCGCGACGGTCGCGC
>NZ_VOSR01001024.1:0-956 GCF_007997345.1 Mitsuaria sp. TWR114 | reverse complement strand
CGCCGCAGGCGCTGCTGGACTGGGCGCGGCAGCGCGGCGCCGTCGCCCGCGGCCGCGAAAAGCCGCCGCAGGCCATCACTTAAACTTCTGCGGTGATCCCGCCCGGCTTTATTCAGGACCTCCTGGCCCGCGTCGACATCGTCGACATCGTGGGCCGCCATGTCGACCTCAAGAAGGCCGGCATCAACCACAAGGGCCTGTGCCCGTTCCACGGCGAGAAGACCCCGAGCTTCACCGTCAGCCCCTCGCGCCAGACCTTCCACTGCTTCGGCTGCGGCCAGCACGGCAACGCCGTCGGTTTCCTGATGGAGCACCTGGGCATCGGCTTCATCGACGCGGTCAGGGACCTGGCCCAGCAGGCCGGCATGCAGGTGCCCGAGGACGACCGCAGCCCCCAGCAGCGCGAGCAGGAAAAGGCGCAGAAGCAGCGCCAGGCCACGCTCACCGAGATCCTGGCCAAGGCCGGCCAGCACTACCGCCAGCAGCTCAAGGGCAACCCGCGCGCGATCGAATACCTCAAGGGCCGCGGCCTCACCGGCCAGATCGCGCTGCAGTTCGGCCTGGGCTACGCGCCCGATGGATGGCGCTCGCTGGCCAGCGCCTTCCCGTCCTACGACGACCCGCTGCTGGTCGAGACCGGCCTGGTCATCCTGCAGGACGACCCCGGCAAGAGCGAGGCCGAGCAGCGCCGCTACGACCGCTTCCGCGACCGGGTGATGTTCCCCATCCGCAACGTGCTGGGCGAGGTCATCGGCTTCGGCGGGCGCGTGCTCGACAAGGGCGAGCCCAAGTACCTGAATTCCCCGGAGACGCCGGTCTTCCACAAGGGCAAGGAGCTGTACGGCCTCTACGAGGCCCGGCCCGCGATGCGCCGGCGCGGCTATGCGCTGGTGGTCGAGGGCTACATGGACGTCGTGGCGCTGGCGCAGCACGGCTTCGGCAACGCGGTGGCGACG
>NZ_VOSR01001023.1:0-544 GCF_007997345.1 Mitsuaria sp. TWR114 | reverse complement strand
AAGGACGGCGTGCTGCGCGTCAGAGTCAAGCGCCGGCCCGCGCCGCAGCCCCGCCGCATCGACATCCACTGATCCGCGCCCGCCGCGATCAAGTCCCCGGAACCCCGAGACGAAAGCATTTCATGAGCACGACCGCCGTTCACACCCCCGCCACCGACGCCGCCAGCGTGTCGGCTTCGACCTCCGCCACCGCCTCGACACAGGCCGCGCGCCGACGCGACGACTACGCGATCCAGCCCGCCGTCGACGTGATCGAGGACGCGCAAGGCCTGACGCTGTTCGCCGACCTGCCCGGCGTGCCGCGCGAGCAGTTGCAGCTGCGCGTCGACCAGGACCGCCTGGTCATCGAGGCCGAGATGCAGCTGGACGTGCCCGCCGGACTGGCCGCCGGCCATGTCGAGGTGTCGCGCCAGTTCTATCGCCGCGCGTTCACGCTGAGCAAGGAACTCGACGCCGACCAGATCAGCGCCGAACTGAACCACGGCGTGCTGCGGGTGCGCATCCCCAAGGCAGCGCACGCGCAGCCGCGCAAGATCGACGTCAA
>NZ_VOSR01001022.1:0-615 GCF_007997345.1 Mitsuaria sp. TWR114 | reverse complement strand
CCGGGCGCCGCGGCGACTCGCGTGAAGAGCCCGTTCGAGCCGGAGTTCACCGAGGCGCTGTGCGAGATCTTCGAGCGGCTGATCACCTTCAACCAGGTGCTGGGGCTGAAGGTCGACGAGCTGCAGCATGAGATCGTCCGGGCCCACATCCGGATGCGGCCGGACCTCGTGGGCCACTACGCCCACAACCGGCTGCACGGCGGCGTGATCAGCGCGACGCTGGACGCGATGGGCGGTCTGGCGGTGATGGCCGCCACCGGCGCGCGCCACCTCGACGAGGCGCCGCAGCAGCGGCTGCAGCGCTTCGCCAAGCTCGGCACGATCGACCTGCGCGTGGACTACCTGCGCCCGGCCATCGGTGCCGTCTTCCGCTGCGAGGCCGAGGTCATGCGCCTGGGCAGCCGCGTCGCCAACACGCGCATGGCCTTCACCGATGAACAGGGGCGGCTGCTGGCCACCGGAGCGGCGGCGTACATCGTGTCGTGAACACCGATTCGAGGACTGCCGTGGCAGTCCTCGGATCAATCCGCCGCGACCTCTTCCTTGACCGCCTTGATCCGATACGCGCAGCGCCGCGCGCCGGCGAGCAGGTGCTCGGTGCGCTCGACCGCGAGC
>NZ_VOSR01001021.1:0-1000 GCF_007997345.1 Mitsuaria sp. TWR114 | reverse complement strand
CCAGCGGATCAGCGCCTCGAAGCCGAGCAGCGCGCGGTCCGACAGCCTGACGATCGGCTGGTAGTCCAGCTGGAACTCCCCCGCCTGCAGGCCGCGCTCGAGGTCCTCGCGCAGCGCGCGCCGGGACGCCTCGATACGCGGCTGCGTCGGGTCGAACAGGCGCGCGTGGCCCGTGCCGGCGGCCTTGGCGCGAGCCAGCGCGCTTTCGGCGGCGGCAAGCAGGTCGTCCGGGCTGAAGTTGCCCTGCCCCGTGAAGGCCCACCCCGCGCTGGCGGTCAGGCGGTGCGCGCCGGTTCTCGAGCCCGCGCTCGCTTCCTCGATCGTCTCGAACAGGAACGGCTCCTCGATGCGCGCCAGCGCCCATTCGGGCACGCGGTCGACCAGCGCGCCGGCCTCGATGCGGGCGTCGAAGAGCACGCCGAACTGGTCCGCGCCGAGCCGCGCGACCACGCGGCCCGCGCGCGCCGCCCGGCCCGTGCCTTGCCCGGCGCGCCGGGCGCATTCGACCAGCACCGCGTCAGCGGCGACCGGCCCCTGGCGCTCGACGAACGCGCGGAAATCGTCCAGGCCCAGCAGCACCAGGCCGATCGGCACGCCGGGGGTCGGATTCGCCAGGCGCTGGGCGATCAGCTCCATGAACAGCGCTCGGTTCGGCAAGCCAGTCAGGCGGTCGCGCAGCGCGTCCTGCTCAGCCTGCTCGTGCAGACGCTCCTGCTCGCTGAGGTCCGTGAGGGCGCCGGCCATGCGCACCGGCTTGCCGTCGCGCCTCACCGCGACGCCGCGCGCGAGCAGTGCGCGCCGCTGGCCGCCCTGCTCGAAGCGCAGGACATGGTGGAACTGCAGGCTGCGGCCCTGCAGGTGCGCGTCGAGCTCAGCGCGGAAGAGGCCGGCGGCCGCGTCGTCCAACGGACGCGTGAAGCGCGCGATGCCGTCCGGCCTTTCGTTGGAACGAGCTCCGGCAACAGCATCAGTACCTGCACCGGTAGCAGCGCCAGCAGCG
>NZ_VOSR01001020.1:0-1473 GCF_007997345.1 Mitsuaria sp. TWR114 | reverse complement strand
CGGCAGCGCCGCCAGCATCCGCCGCAGCTGCGCCTCGCGCTCGTCCGGCGCCAGGTACTTCAGCTGCACCTGCAGCGCCGACACCGCCTTCAGCCGCTCCTCCACCGTCGCCACCGGATGCACGCCCATGCCCACCGCCGACAGGTCCAGCACCGGCCCCGGCACGCGCCGCACGAATTCGATCACCGTGTCGCTGAACATGCGGCCGCCGTTGAGGTAGCCGGTGGCGACGAACACGGTCGCGCGCGCGCCATGGCGCGCCAGGATCGGATGGGCCACGGTCCAGTTGTCGGCGTAGCCGTCGTCGAAGGTGATGCAGGCCGCGCGCCTCGGCAGGCGACGCTCGCGCAGCGCGGCCGCGGCGTCGCTGACCGTCATCAGCGTGAAATACCGCGCCAGGAAGGCCACCTGCGCCTCGAAGCGCGCCGCGTCGATCTCGCCCGGGCGCAGCGCGTCGGGCGACGGCAGCACGCGGTGGTAGATCAGGATGCTCAGCGCGGACTCGCCGCGCGGCCAGCCCAGCAGGCTCAGCCCCGCCAGCATCAGACGCTCCCCCAGTACGGCGAATGGACGTCGCGCGGCAGCTGGCCCGCGGCGATCGCGGCCTGCTTGCGCTGCGCCATCTCGGCCGCGACGATCCGGTTCACCACCACGACGATCAGCACGAGGTAATACGGCAGGTCGAAATACACCAGGCTCAGGAAGGCCCCGCCGGTGGCGTAGCCGATCAAGCCCACCTGGCACATCGCCGCCAGGTCGCGCGCCCACTGCAGGTCCGGCTCGGCCTTGCTGGCGCGGATCGTCGCGCCGGCCAGTCGCCAGGTCATCGCGAAGATGCCCACGAACAGCGCCAGCCCCATGAAGCCGTGCTCGCCCATCGCCTGGAAGTAGATGCTGTGGGCCGTCAGCGGGATCGAGGGATCGGGCGCGTACTTCGCGAACACCGCCGCCCCGGCGACCGTGAAGCCGCCGCCGAACGGGAACAGGTCGGTCGCCAGCCGCCAGGCCATCTGCCAGGCGTTGATGCGGCCCATCGCCGATGCGTCCTGGTCGTAGGTCCGGATGGTCTCCATCCGGTCGGTCCAGCTGTCCGGCATGAAGACGAAGATCAGCGGCAGCGCCACCAGCACCACCAGCGCCAGCGGCAGCTTGTTGCGGCTCTTGAGCCACATGAAGAAGGACATCATCACGATCGCCAGGAAGGCGCCGCGCGATTGCGAGCCCACCGCCGAGGCCATGCACAGCAGCATCGCCACCGTCGCCAGGTGCCGCTGCCAGCGCTGGGTCGACTGCAGCTGCAGGTAGCGGATCAGCGGCACCGTCATGATGGTCGCCAGCGCCAGCGAGTTGTTGTCCTCGATGAAGGAGCCCTCCGGCCCCCACACCCGCGCCGAGCCGCCCGACAGCACGGTGAACACGCCGCCCTTGATGCCGTAGTAGCCGATCGAGACCACCAGCACCAGCACCAGCCAG
>NZ_VOSR01000102.1:0-3531 GCF_007997345.1 Mitsuaria sp. TWR114 | reverse complement strand
CACCGTCACCGCGACCAGCACCACGGTCAGCGTGTTGACACCGCCCCAGCGGTCGGAGATCCAGCCGCCCATCACGCGCACCGCGGCACCCATGAACGCCGCCAGCATCGTCAGCTGGCCGGCCTGCACCTTGGAGACGCCGAACTGGTCGTAGTAGTAGGTGGGCAGGAAGGTGATGAGGCCGATGAAGCCGCCGAAGGTGACCGCGTAGATCAGGCTGAAGGCCCAGCCGTCCTTCTCGAACAGGCAGGCCATGTGGCTGCGCAGGCCGGCATGGCTGTCGACATCGGGCGGCTCCTTGGCGAAGACGATCATCACGAGCATCGGCACCAGGATCGCGGCGCCGGCGACCGCGTAGACCGTCTGCCAGCCCAGCCACTGCGCCAGCGGCGGCGCCACCAGCACCGACACCGCGGTGCCGACGTTGCCCGCGCCCACCAGGCCCATCGCCAGGCCCTTGTACTTGGGCGGGTACCAGCCCGAGCCCAGCGACAGCGCGACGCCGAAGCTCGCGCCGGCGATGCCCAGCAGCACGCCCATGGCGAGCAGGTCGTCGTAGCCCTTGACCATGAAGAAGCCATAGCCCATGGCGACGGCGATCAGCGCCATCTCGACCAGCGTCGCGTTCTTGCGGCCGATGTATTGCGACAGCACGCCCAGTGGGAAGCGCATCAGCGCGCCGGCCATGATGGGGATCGACAGCATCAGGCCCTTCTGCGCGGCGGTCAGCTGGTAGGCCTCGCTGATGAAGGGCGCGAGCGCGCCGTTCAGCACCCAGATGCAGCACGAGAACGCGAAGTACAGGAACGCCGCACCGAGGGTCGGGGCGTGACCGGAGCGCAGGAAGGTGCGGAACGCTGCCATGGCGGGGAGGCTCTGGGTGGCTGGAACGAAAAAAGGCCGCGTCGAGCACCGGGCTCGGCGTGGCCTTCTGACGGATGGGGCATCGGGTCGCTCGGCGGCCCGCTGCGAAGACCGCGGGGCCGGAACCCCGCGCGGGTGCGGCGCGTCATTGCGCCACGAGCTTCCCTTCGCAAGTCGCGTGCCAGTTTGCTGCACCGCACCCAGGCCGCCCGCCGTCGGCGCGAAGGGCTTATGCTGCGACGCGCCGAGGACCACCCCGGTTCCCGGCGCCCCGACGAGGCGGCCGACGCCGCCTTTCTCCTCTGTCGCGCCCCGCCTGCCGCCCATGTCCGCGTCCCTGCCCGCGCCCGCCTCACGCCCCCTCGATGACGCCGCCGACGACGGCGATGCCCTGCCCCGCCGCGTGCTGCTGCTGGGCGGCGATCGCGTTCCGACCGACCTGCTGGACCCGCCGCCGCACTGGATCGTGGCGTCCGTGCACCAGCCCGGACGCGACAGCTTGGTGCGTGCCGCACAAGAACAGGCCGTCGAGGCCTTCGTGCTGCTGGCCGACGCCGACCAGGTCGACGGCTGGCTGGATGCGATCGAGGCCGCTGGCGAGTCCTTCCGGAGGTCGCCCGGGGTCGATGCGCCGGGCGCGCTGCCCGGCCTGGCCGTCGTGCCCGACGCGCCGGCGCTGCCGCCGCCCGTCCAGCAGCGCGCGCTGGCGCTGGGGGTGCAGCTCATCCTGGAAACGATGCTTCCCGCCGAGGCGCTGCGCCGCCAGCTGCGCTGGGCCGTCTGGCAGGCCGGCCGCTTCGCGGCGGTGCGGGCGCAGCTCGACGACCGCAAGTGGACCGAGCGCGCCAAGGGCCTGCTGATGTCGGCGCGCGACCTGGACGAGGACAGCGCCTTCCGCCTGCTGCGCGAAACCGCCATGCACGCGCACCTGCGACTGGGCGAGGTGGCGCGCTCGGTGGTGCAGTCGGCGCAGCTGGCCGAGGCGGTCAACCTCGCCGGACAGCAGCGCATGCTCAGCCAGCGGCTGGTGAAGCTGATGGCGCAGCGGGCCGCCGGCATCGAGGCCAAGCGGGCGAAGACGCTGCAGGACGAGTCCTGCGCGCGCGTGGCGAGCAACCTGTCGCGGTTGCCGGCGCTGTTGCCCGCGTTGTTGCCGCCGATGTCATCGCCGATGTCGCCCGCGCCGGCCGCCGCGATGTCGCCCTCGATGTCGCCTGCGCCAGGGCCTTCGTCCTCCGCTGCGCCGGAGTCGGTCTCATCGCGGGCCGCGCTGCAGGTCGATCCGGTCATCGACGCCTGGCGGCGCCTGGAGCCGCTGCTCGCCGGCAAGCCGACGGCCGAGGCCCTGCTCGCCGCCGATGCAGCCGCCGAGGACCTTCGCGCGCACTCCGACGCGCTGGCCTCGGCCATCGCGGCCTGCGGCGGCGGCAAGCCGCTGCATGTCGTCAACCTCTGCGGTCGCCAGCGGATGCTGAGCCAGCAGCTGGCCAAGGAAGCGCTGCTGGCGGACCTGCTGCCCAGCCGGAACCCGGCGGTGCTGCTCGACAGCCTGGATCGTTTTGCCGCCGGGCTGGCGGAGCTGGAGAGCTCGCCGCTGTCGAGCGACGCGATCCGGGCCTTGCTGGCGGAGGTCGGCGCCGAGTGGCTGCGACTGATGCGCAGCCTGCGTGACGCCCATGGCCGCGAGGCGGCCGCGGGACTGGCCCGCAGCAGCGAGATCCTGCTCGACCGGCTGGATCTGCTCACCGCGCATTACCAGCAGAGCTTGCAGATCATCCTGGGGTGAGGGTCTTCAAGCCGCCCGGGCCTCCGTGTGGCGATGCCGCGTGTAGAGGAAATCGATCACCGCCTTGCGCGCATGCACGTAGACCGGATCCTCCGCGAGCGCGACGCGATCCCGCGGCCGCGCCAGCCGCACCGGCAGCACCTCGCCGATCGTCGCCGCGGGCCCGTTGGTCATCATCACGATGCGATCCGACAGCAGCACCGCCTCGTCGACATCGTGCGTGACCATCACCACGGTGCTGCGCGTCGCGGCGACGATCTTCAGCAGCTCATCCTGCAGATGCGCCCGCGTCAGCGCATCCAGCGCGCCGAAGGGCTCGTCCATCAGCAGCACCTTGGGCTCCATCGCCAGCGCCCGCGCGATGCCCACGCGCTGCTTCATCCCGCCCGAGATCTCATGCGGCCGCTTGAACATCGCGTGCCCCATGCCGACCAGGTACAGCGCCTCCTCCGTCCGAGCCATCAGTCGCGGACGTAGTTCCCGGCCGCCGAAGACGGACTCGACCGCCAGCAGCACGTTGTCGAAGCAGGTCAGCCACGGCAGCAGCGAATGGTTCTGGAACACCACCGCCCGCTCCGGCCCCGGACCGGCGATCTCGCGGCCGTCGCAGAGCAGGCCGCCGCCGGTGGGCCGCAGCAGGCCGGCGATCAGGTTCAGCAGCGTCGACTTGCCGCAGCCCGAATGACCGATCAGCGTCACGAACTCGCCCTGGGCAATGTCCAGGTCGATGTCGCGCAGCGCGTGGAAGCGTCCCTGGCGGGTCGAGAACACCATGTCGGCCCGCTGCACGCGGATGAAGGGAGTGCTCATCAGGATCTCCTGGTCGCGCTTGATGCGCTCAATCGTCGAAAGAGAAACGCCTGGCCAGCGCCATCAGCGCC
>NZ_VOSR01001019.1:0-1532 GCF_007997345.1 Mitsuaria sp. TWR114 | reverse complement strand
CGCGGCCCCGTGGGGCCGCAGGGGCGCGATTATCTCGCGCCGCGGGTTCAGTCCCGCTTCTGGCGCTGGCGCAGCGCCTCGTACAGGCACACGCCGGCCGCGACGGAGACGTTCAGGCTCTCCACCGCGCCCTGCATCGGGATGCGCACCAGCTCGTCGCAGGTCTTGCCGGTCAGCTGCCGCATGCCGGCGCCCTCGGCGCCCAGCACCAGCGCCACCGGGCCGCTCAGGTCCAGGTCGTACAGGGTCTTCTCCGCCTGGTCCGAGGTGCCGATCACCCAGATGTCGCGCTCCTTGAGCTCATTGAGCGTGCGCGCCAAGTTGGTGACCATCAGGTAGGGCACCGTCTCGGCCGCGCCGCTGGCCACCTTGGCCACCGTGGCATTGAGGCCAACCGCATGGTCCTTGGGCGCGACCACCGCATGCGCGCCCGCCCCATCGGCCACCCGCAGGCAGGCGCCCAGGTTGTGGGGATCGGTCACGCCGTCCAGCACCAGCACCAGCGGCGGGCCCTCGACCTCGTCCAGCAGATCGTCCAGCGAGTGCTGCTGCGCCACCGCCTTCACCCGCGCCACCACGCCCTGGTGACGGGTCGTGCCGCAGAGCTTCTGCAGCCGGTCGTCGTCGCTCTCGACCAGCCGCGCGCCGGCGGCCTCGGCCTTCTCAAGGAAGCCGCGCATGCGCTGGTCCTTGCGGGTGGCGTCGAACAGGATCTCCTGCACCGACGCGGGCGCCGTCTTCAGGCGCACGGTCACGGCGTGGAAGCCGAACAGGATCTGGGTCTTGGTGGGAGAGGAGCTCATGGGGCGCGATTGTCGCAGGCCGCGTTCCCCGCCCCGGCCTCAGAGCCAGCCGAAGTGCCGCGCCGCCATCAGCGCGCCGATCATCACCGGCTGGTGGACCATGTAGTACGACAGCGACCACTGCCCCATCACCGACAGCGGCCGCCACGCGGGCCGCAGCGGGCGCTGCATCCAGCGGCGCACCGACGCGGTCCGCATCAGCGCGCAGCCCCAGAGCATCGGGCCGAGCCAGGGCAGCAGCGGCACGTAGTCCTCGGTCAGCGGCTTGCGCGTGACCAGGCCGACCCAGTTGGTGGTGCGCGCGTCGAAGAACGGATGCGCCACCAGGAAGGGCAGCGCGATCGCCACCGCGCCCAGCCCCCACAGCGCCAGCGTGGGCAGCCGCGCGAAGCCGAAGCGCACCAGGATCAGCATCAGCGCCATGCCGTGCAGCACGCCGAAGCTGATGTACGAGCGCGGGAACATCCACCACGAGCCGATCGACACCAGCAGCGCGCAGGCCATCACCTGGCCCCAGCGGCGCCAGAAGCGGTAGGCGGTCTGCCCCTGCGACAGCGCCACCGCCTGGCCCATGCCGGCGCACAGCAGGAAGAGGCTGACGATGCCACTGCGCTGCCAGGTCCAGAACGGATCGCGGTAGAAGTCCTCGACGATGACCTTGAAGTAGCTCAGGTCGAAGCAGAAATGGAAGACCGTCATCCACACCATCGCCAGGCCGCGCAGCGCGTC
>NZ_VOSR01001018.1:0-3825 GCF_007997345.1 Mitsuaria sp. TWR114 | reverse complement strand
ACGCGGCTGGCGGCGCTGGAGCTGACCGGCGGCGATCCCATCATGCCGACCGACCCGCAGGACCCGCGGCGCAACTGGACGCAGGGACGGGCGAAGAACCTGGACCTGAGCGGCGCGTCGACGCAGGCCGAGCTGGCCCGGCTGCGCGCCCTGCCCTATCCGGACCAGCGCTACCAGTCGACTTACCGGTTCGTCTTCGACGCCATCCTGGGCGAGCGCTGGGTGGACCTGGGCGGCACCAATGTCGCCAAGGGTCATCTGGACCAGTTCAACTGCTTCGACGCGGTGGCGCAGGAGCCGCCGGACGTCCAGTACGACCACTTCATGCGCCGCTACGACGACCGCAACGGCGACGGCGGCGTGAATGCCGCGCAGCAGTCGCGCCAGCGCTTCGTGCGGTACTTCGTGGCGGCCGCGATGGCGCCGCGCGCGCAGACGCGGACCTGGGACGGCGGCGCCTACAGCACGTCCTACACCGTGGACCGCAACTACTACCTGATGGGCCGGGCGGCGCACCTGCTGCAGGACTCCTTCAGCACCGAGCACACGGTCCGCGACCCTGGCTCCAACCTGGAGCGCCTGCTGCAGGTCAAGAGCTACCTGTGCGCGGCCGGCTCCGAACAGCACACCCATGACAACGGGCAGTTGCTGACCTACGCGAGCGGCGACGTCATCTGGCGTCCCGGCACGCAGCTGCAAGGCGGCTGGTCCGGCTACAAGCCCAGCAACATGAAGGTGCCGGCGCTGGTCGCGCTGGAGGCCAGCAAGGACCTGTGGGCCGCCTTCATCCGCACGATGGGCACGCCCTACGGCCAGCGCGAGGCCAAGGCGAATGAGGAGGCCGAGGCGATCGCCAGGAACTGGATGAGCTTCGACGACCAGGCGATGCAGGCCTGGTACGACGAGCCGGCCCACCGCGACGCCACCTACGTGCTGGCGCAGAACCAGCGCGGACCTGGCCGCAGCGTGGCGGACTGCATGCGCGGCCTGGGCGAGCCCTCCGGCGACCAGATGGTGCGCGTGCGCGAGCTCGAGGAGGCCCGCAGGCAATGCCTGTTCAACATCGAGGCGCAGGACGGCTATGGCGACCTGGCCGATCCACAGCTGCGCCTGCCCTTCTATTGGCGGTGGAAGGACCAGAGCTGGCTGCCGGCGCCTGAGAACTGGCAGCCGCCCATCCCCGCGGCGGACAGCGGGAACCGGGTGCGCCTGCGCAGCCTGGCCAACCAGCAGACGATGACGGCGCCCGACGGACTGGTCGACAACGCCTGGCTCTACAACCGGGCCGGGACGCCGGTGGAGTTCGTCCAGGTGTCCGGCGCCGGGGGCGCCTCCTGGTTCCGGGCGGCGGACCAGAGCGACCTGTTCCTGAGCTATCGCGCCGCGACCGGCGCGGTGAAGCTGTACGCGTCGCCGGCCGAGGCCTCGTTCAGCGTGGCCCCGGCGCGAGCCGGCATGGGGCTGCGCAACCTCTACTGGAACCAGTATCTGTGGCTGTCCGGCGAGTCGCCCTACCTCACCCGCAGCGGCGATCCCAACCAGCCCAGTGGACAGTGGTCGCTGGACCCGTCGCCGCCACGCTGAGCGGCCGGCGCAGGCGCTTCAGTCGAGGAGGCCCAGCATGGACTTGCCCACCGCCTCCGCCACCTCGATGCCGTCCACGCCGGCGGACATGATGCCGCCGGCGTAACCGGCGCCCTCGCCAGCCGGGAACAGGCCGCGCACGTTCAAGCTCTGGTAGTCCTTGCCGCGCGTGATGCGCAGCGGCGAGGACGTGCGCGTCTCCACGCCGGTCAGCACCGCGTCGTTCATCGAGAAGCCGCGGATCTGGCGCTCGAAGGCGGGCAGCGCCTCGCGGATCGCGTCGAGCGCGTACTCGGGCAGGCTGCCGAAACCCTTCTGCTGCAGGTCGGTCATCGTGACGCCGGGCTTGTAGCTCGGCTCGACGCCGCCCAGCGCGGTGCTGCGCTGGCGCTTGATGAAGTCGCCCACCAGGCCGGCCGGCGCCTTGTAGCCGCCCTCGCCCAGCTCGTAGGCGCGCGACTCCCAATAACGCTGGAACGCGAAGCCATCCAGCGGATTGACGGTGCTGCCGTCCTTCTTGCCATCCTGGCGGTAGTCCTCGGGCGAGATGCCGACGACGATGCCCGCATTGGCATTGCGCTCGGCGCGGGAGTACTGGCTCATGCCGTTGGTGACGACCCGGTCCGGCTCCGAGGTCGCCGCCACCACCGTGCCGCCCGGGCACATGCAGAAGCTGTAGACCGAGCGGCCGTTCTTCGCGTGATGGACCAGCTTGTAGTCCGCGGCGCCCAGGAGGGGATGACCGGCGTTGGGGCCGAAGCGCGCCTTGTCGATGATCGACTGCGGATGCTCGATGCGGTAGCCGATCGAGAACGGCTTGGCCTCCATGTAGACGCCGCGGGCATGCAGCATCGTGAAGGTGTCGCGCGCGCTGTGGCCGAGCGCGACGACGACATGGTCGGCGCGGATCTGCTCGCCCGAGGCCAGCGTCACGCCGCGCACCTGGCGCTGGCCATCGGCGCCGGGCTCGATCAGCAGGTCGGTGACCTTCTGCTGGAAGCGGATCTCGCCGCCCAGGCGCTCGATCTCGGCCCGGATCTTGATGACCATGCTCACCAGGCGGAAGGTGCCGATGTGCGGCTTGCTGACGTAGAGGATCTCCTCGGGCGCGCCGGCCTTGACGAACTCCGTCAGCACCTTGCGGGTGAGGAAGCGCGGGTCGGAGATCTGGCTGTAGAGCTTGCCGTCGGAAAAGGTGCCGGCGCCGCCTTCGCCGAACTGGACGTTCGATTCCGGGTCCAGGACGCTCTCGCGCCACAGGCCCCAGGTGTCCTTGGTGCGTTCGCGGACCTGCTTGCCGCGCTCCAGCACGATCGGCCGCAGGCCCATCTGGGCCAGGATCAGCGCGACGAAGATGCCGCAGGGGCCGAAGCCGATGACCACCGGACGCGGCCGCTCGCCGGCGTGGAAGTCGGCCGGCGCATGGCCGACGAACTGGTAGCGGGTGTCCGGCGACGGCTTGATGTGGGCGTCGCCGCCGTGGCGCTGCAGCAGCGCGGCCTCGGCAGCGGCGTCGCCGACCTCGCAGTCGACGGAATAGATCAGGACCATCGCGGTCTTCTTGCGCGCGTCATAGCTGCGCTTGAAGACGGTGAAGGCGGTGAGTTGCGCGTCGGGGATGCCGAGCCGCTGCAGGACGGCGGCGCGCAGCGCCTCCTCGGGGTGGTCGAGGGGCAGGCGGAGTTCGTTGATGCGGATCATGGCGATTGATCGGGCAGCAGGGCGAGGTCGCGGCGGGCGGCCGGACGTCGCAGAAAACAAAACAGGCCCCGCCGGGAGGCATGGGCCTGTTGTCGAGTCGCTGGGGTCTTGCTCCCCGCGACCTCAACCCGAGTGCGGACGCTTGCCCGGGTTCTTCTTCGAGCGGGTGTGCGAGCCGCGCTCGAGGCTGCTCTTCTGGCCGCGGTGCGTGGTGACGGTCACGCCCTTGGGCGCGGCGGGACGGGGGGAAGCCTTGCGGTCGGCTTCGGTGACGATCTTGTTGCCCATGTTGGCTCCGGTAATGAACGAGAGACACCTGCCCGAAGTCACAGACTCGCCGGCCTCGGGCCCGAGCGGGCGACCGGTTGCCTTGAGCAGCGTCGGAAATACGGTGAAGGGCGGGAGTTTACACGCGTCGCGCGCGGCTCGGCGCGGCGGCGCGGGTGCCCGGCTCAATCCAGCCCGTGACCGCCGGCATCCAGGGCGGGCGGGCGCAGCAGGTCGGCGTCCACGCCCATGACCTCGCTGGCGCGCTCGACC
>NZ_VOSR01001017.1:0-2145 GCF_007997345.1 Mitsuaria sp. TWR114 | reverse complement strand
CGCTGACATCGCGCACGAAGGCCGTCGCGCCCGGTGCCGCCTGCCATGCGCAGCGGCGCGACGAACAGCTCGATCGGCACCCGGTGGCCGCGCTTGTGGATCGCATCGACCTCGAATCGCCGCCCCAGCACCGGACCGTCGCCGGTGCGCTGCAGCCGCGACATGCCGCGCAGATGCGCGCTGCGCATCTCCGGCGGAATGATCAGCTCATGCAGCGGGCGGCGGATGGCCTCGGCATAGCTCCAGCCCAGCGTCGCCGTCGCCTGCGGATTCCATTCGGTGATGAGGCCGTCGGGATCGATGCTGATGAAGGCGTCCGGGCTGCTGGCCAGCGCGCTCTGGAAAGCCGCATCGGCTTCGGCCCGCGGGCGCCCGGTCGGTGCGTCGCCGGGCGCCGGTTCCGCGGCCCGCGAGGGAGCGTCGGCCTCGTGCTGCGCCAGCGTATGCCGCGCATCCCACAGCGGCCGCTCGTTCACGAAGGCGCTGCGGGTGCTCTTGACCAGCTTCTGGTCGTCCAGCGTGCCGGCGGCGACCTTGATCTCCGGCGGCGCGTCGTCCTCCAGACAGAACAGCTGCGTCGCGCAATGCGGGCAGAACTGGCGTGAGGCATGGTCCGAGGACCGCCAGGTCTGCAGCGCGCCGTTGACCCGCAAGGTGGCGCGGTCGGCGGTCAGCCAGGCCATCCCGGCGCCCCCCGAGGATCGTCGGCAGGTGGCGCAGTAGCAGACCGCGGCGTCGAGCTGGGCGGCATGCACGGCGTACTCGGCTCGCCCGCAGGCGCAACGACCGCGAAGGACCAGGGGGCTCATCATCGGGCCATCCTATCGGAGGCAAATCCGGCGCGTCGAGCCCTGCGACCCCGGGGGAAGCCCTCACCGCATCCGGACCTGCCCCGTCTCGCCCAGGTCCTTCGGCGGCTGGCCGGTCACCGCCGACTTCGCCATCGCATACAGCTGCATCAGCTTCGAGGCCTTCACGTCCCAGTAGCTGGCGTGGTTGATGCGCACCCGCAGCAGCGCGAGGTCGGGGTCGTCCACGCCCTTGGGGAACCAGGCCTCGGCGGCCGGATTCCAGAGGGCCTGCTTGCGCGCCCGGTCCTCGTCGAGTTCGGCGGTGCCGGACACCGAGACATAGGTGTCGTCGTCGGCATCGGCGAAGGCCACGTTCACCTGCGCGGCGCCGACGATGTCCTCGTAGGCTTCGCCGCCCCGGGACATGAAGAACCACAGCGAATCGCCCTCGTCGACGCCGCGGTTCTGCAGCGTCATCGGACGCGCATGCAGGTGACCGTTCGGATGCTGCGTCGTCAGCATGCCGAAGCGCATGTCCTTGATGAGGTGCCAGAGTTTCTCGCGTCGTTCGGTCTCGCTCAGCGCTTGATCGCTCATGTCGTGCTCCTTGGCCATGTGCCTCCTCACAGCAAGCCTCGCTCCCGGGCCCTGGCGCGAGCGGTCCGCCCGTCGGTCGCCTCGCCGGGGACGCGAGTGCCGGAGCGATCGGCGCCATCGCCGCCACCACCATGAGCGCCATCGTCGGCCTGCCGGTTCTTCCGCACGCCACGCAGGTTGAGGAGGAACAGCCCGAGCTGCAGCACGATGAGCGCGTAGGCCTGGGTGTGCAGGCCCCAGGCGCTCCACAGCAGGTTGCTGGCGACGAAGACGCCGAAGCCCCAGCGGCGGCGCGCCGCGCTTCGCGCGGCCACCAGCCAGGCGGCCAGCAGGGTCACGGCCATCGCGGGCCATTGCAGGGCATCGAGGAAGGCGTCCATCGGTCGGGGAGCGGTGTCGGCGACGCGGGCGTCGATCCTCGACCAGGGCAAGCCGCTTGCCGGCAGGCGTCCATGTCGCGATCAACGCCCTTGCACATCGGCACCGCGGGCTGGAGCGTGCCCCGCGCCGTCGCCGCCGCCTTCCCGCCGGAGGGCAGCCAGCTCAGCCGCTACGCCGCCGTGCTGAACGCGACCGAGATCAACACCACCTCAGCCGCACGCACCGGGCGGACACCTTCGCGCGCTGGGCCGCGCAGACGCCCGCGCACTTCCGCTTCTCGGTCAAGCTGCCGCGGGCGATGACGCACGACGCGCGACTGAAGGTGCCGCGGGCCGAGGTTCGCGCCTTCGTCGACTCGCTGGCCGGGCTGGGCGAA
>NZ_VOSR01001016.1:0-698 GCF_007997345.1 Mitsuaria sp. TWR114 | reverse complement strand
GCGGTGACCGGCACGCTGGAGGCCTACCAGGCGCGCCATCCCGGCCTGAGCGCCGAGCAGCTGTTCCGCTTCATGGGGCTGGACCTGGACAACCCGGCCTCGGTGCTGTCCTGCATCCGCCAGGCGCGCGAGAACGCGCATGCGGTGCGCGGCCAGATCACCGCCGAGATGTGGGAAGCCATCAACACCAGCTGGCTGGAGGCGCGAGGACTCGCGCGCAAGGGCTTCGCCGAGCCGTCGTCCTTCTTCGACTGGGTGAAGGAACGCTCGCACCTCTTCCGCGGCGCCACCTACGGCACGCTGCAGCGCAACGACGCCTACTGCTTCATCCGGCTCGGCACCTTCGTCGAGCGCGCCGACAACACCGCGCGCTTGCTGGACGTGAAGTCCCAGCTGATCGCGCCGGCGGTGGACACGCTGGCGCCGGTCGACGCGCCAGCGAGAGCGCGCCCGACTTCTACGCGTGGAACGCGCTGCTGCGCTCGCTCTCGGCCTTCGAGGCGTATCACGCGGCCTACCGCGACAGCCTCAACGGCCGCCGCGTGACGGAGCTGCTGATCCTGCGCCCGGACGTGCCGCGCTCGCTGCGCGCCTGCTGTGACGAGATCCGTGCCATCCTGCCGCAGATCGAGGCGCGCGGCGGCGCCGAGGACGCCGGCCGCACCGCCAAGCAGAGCGCCGGCCGGCTCGCGCTGCGC
>NZ_VOSR01001015.1:0-1678 GCF_007997345.1 Mitsuaria sp. TWR114 | reverse complement strand
CCGCGTGATCAGCCGCATGGTCGACATCGTGATGATCCGCACCTACGAGCAGACCAAGCTGGAGCGCTTCGCGGCGCACTCGCGGGTGCCGGTGATCAACGGCCTGACCAACGAGTACCACCCCTGCCAGATCCTGGCGGACCTGTTCACCTTCATCGAGCAGCGCGGCATGGACCGCCGCGGCGCGATCGACATGGACTGCCTCAAGGGGCGCGTGGTGGCCTGGGTCGGCGACGGCAACAACATGGCCAACACCTGGCTGCAGGCGGCGGAGATCCTGGGCTTCACGGTGCACGTGAGCACGCCCAGCGGCTACGAGATCGATCCCGCGGTCGCCGGCATCAAGGACACCCGCTGCTACAAGGTCTTCCAGGACCCCAAGGAAGCCTGCCGCGGCGCGGACCTGGTGACCACGGACGTCTGGACCAGCATGGGCTACGAGGCCGAGAACGAGGCGCGCCGCGCCGCCTTCGCGGACTGGTGCGTCGACGCGGACATGATGGCCGTGGCCAAGCCCGACGCGCTGTTCATGCACTGCCTGCCGGCGCACCGTGGCGAGGAGGTCGCCGCCGAGGTGATCGACGGCCCGCAATCGGTGGTCTGGGACGAGGCCGAGAACCGCATGCACGTGCAGAAGGCGCTGATGGAGTACCTGCTGCTGGGCCGGATCGGCTGAGCGGCGGACCACGCGTCCACCGGCACGACCAGGCCCGCCTCGCGCGGGCCTTTTTCCGTGCGGCGCGGCCGCGCTACTTCGCGACAGCGAGCGGCTTGAGCCCTTCCTCGTAGGAGCCCGCCGGATAGTGCTTCTGCACGGTCTTCCAGGCCGCGCCCGAACGCGCGCTGCGCTCGAGCGCGTCGGCGAGCAGTTCGCGGTCCTTCGCCACGAGGTGGCGCGACAGGTAGATCCCGCTGTCGGTCCAGGTGAGCTCGGTCACCGGCTCCAGCCGCAGCCGCTCCAGCAGCGGTCGCGTGCGCGAGTCCTGCAGCAGCGTCCCCGCCAGGATCGAGGGCGCCATCACCGTGACGTCGGCCAGGCTGCGCTCCAGCGCGCGCACGACCGCCGCCGGATCGGCCTCGACCACCAGGCGGCGCTGCGCCTTGAGCGTCCTGAGCAGCTCCAGGTAGGGCTCGCCATAGTCGAAACCGCGCACCACCGCCACGCGCAGTTCGCGACGCTCGGCCAGCGCGGCCAGACTCTCGATCGGCGCGCGGTCGGAGGCCAGCGAGATCAGCAGCGCCCGGGCCTTCATCACCGGAATGAAGTCGCCGTGCAGGTCGCGCTTGGAGGTCCGGGTCGCCGGCACCAGGACGTCGGCGCCGTTGGCGGCGAACATCGCCTCGACGCGCGCCCGCGGCACGACGGTGAACTCGAACTGGCAGCCGGTCTCCGCGGCCACCTTGCGCATCAGCTCCGGGAAGACGCCGCTCACCTCGCCGCCCGAGGTCACCACGCTCATGCCGATGGGCGCCACCGGCACCCGGATCGGACGTGTGCAGTCGGCCCGCGCCGTCCCGGCGACCAGGCCCAGTGCGCAGAGCAGCCAGCCCGCGACACGCCAGGGCGCACGCGTCCAGCGATCGATCGCCGCCGGCCCCGCGCGCCCGCGCGCGGGCCGGTCCGGCCGCCCGAATCCCCACGTCGTCATCTTTTCTTCTCCCGTGCCGGCGCTGCCGC
>NZ_VOSR01001014.1:0-558 GCF_007997345.1 Mitsuaria sp. TWR114 | reverse complement strand
GCGCCCACCACCGGCTGGCCGTCGATCGTCAGGCGCAGCGCCGCGTCGTCGGGCGCATACGGCGTCAGCATGCCGCAGGCGCTCGGGTCGACCAGCGTCACGCTGGACACGGTCTCCACGGTCGCTGGCACCGTGTCCTTCCAGTAGACGCGCACCTCGACGCGCCGGTTGGCGGACCAGTTCGCCCGGTCCTCCCGCGGCGAGGCCAGCGGCTCGTCGGGGCCGCGCGAATCCGCCACGTAGGCGTTTGCCGGCAGTCCCAGTTGCTGCGTCAGATAGCGGCCCACCTGCTGTGCGCGCGCCAGGCCGAGCGCATGGTTGTCGGGAAAGCGCGGACGCAGTTCCGGCTTGATGCGCTGCACGTCGGTGTGGCCGACGATCTCGAAATGCAGACCTTCGCGGCCGCGCACCTGCGCGACGATCGCGTCCAGCCGCGCCTTGTCCTCGGGCTTGAGCAGGTCCTCGCCCGAGTCGAAGTGCGGCGTGTGCGACTCCTCGCGCGGCTGCTCGGTGCCGGGCACGGTGCGCGTCGTCTCTTCGCGCCGCTGCTGCAGCGCG
>NZ_VOSR01001013.1:0-1161 GCF_007997345.1 Mitsuaria sp. TWR114 | reverse complement strand
ACGCGGCGAACCTGCGGCGACCCGGGCGCCATCCAGCGCAACGGCTTGCAGGGCTTCGATGTGGGAGTGGTGATGGGCATTCATGCGAAGCATCTTAATGAGAACCATTCGCAATAGCAACCAAGAATCGCGGCGATCGCTTTTTTCTTGATGGATCGCGACTCGCCAGAGCGAGGAACGTGCTGCGAATACTTCGCATGCAGAGCGGGTGGGGCGGGTCTTGTCCCCATTCGTCGTAGGGATGAGGACAATGCGCGCCATTCCGCATGATTTCCAGGAGAAGAACATGAAGGGCGATGCCAAGGTCATCGAGTACTTGAACGCGCAGTTGAAGAACGAGCTCACCGCGATCAACCAGTACTTCCTGCATTACCGGATGCTCAAGAGCTGGGGCTTCGAGAAGCTGGCCAAGCACGAGTACGCCGAGTCCATCGAGGAGATGAAGCACGCCGACAAGCTGATGGATCGCATCCTGATGCTGGAAGGCTGCCGAACCTGCAGGACCTGGGCAAGCTCTACATCGGCGAGAACGCCGTCGAGGTCCAGCACTGCGACCTGAAGATCGAGATGGGCAGCCATCCGCTGCTGAAGGAAGCCATCGCCTATTGCGAGTCCGTGCGCGACTACGTCTCGCGCGAGGTCCTCGAGGAAATCCTGTCCGACACGGAGGAGCACATCGATCATCTGGAAACCCAGATCGAGCTCATCGCCCAGGTCGGCGAGCAGAACTGGCTGCAAAGCCAGATGGGCGACGCCAGCTGAACGCCAGCCACGCCCATCCTGGGGCCCAGCCGTCGCCAGGGACCCCGAAGCCCCGCTTGCCGGGGCTTTTTTTGTCCGCGCGTCGGCGCAAGGCGGGGTGATGGAGGCGCCGTGTCGCAGTTCACCGACATTGGCCGGACGCCGCGCAGGGGCTCTGTGACCTAATTGAGAGGAATTCGCGTTTGCGTTAGTATCGCGGCCATTCCAGGTTCATTCCTGTTTCGCCGCCATGATCGTCTGCCTCTGCCACCGAGTTTCCGACCGCGACATCCGCCGCACCGTGGCCGATGGCGTGCACAACTTCGAGGTGCTCCAGGACGAGACCCAGGTGGCGTCGGCCTGCGGCAGCTGCCACGACTGCGCCCGCGAGATCTTCGATGAAGCCCGGCGCGCCTGCGC
>NZ_VOSR01001012.1:0-829 GCF_007997345.1 Mitsuaria sp. TWR114 | reverse complement strand
CGCCGTTGGCGTCGCGGTTGGCGAGCTGCGCCTGCGCGTAGGCGATCAGCGTCTGCGGATCGTCCGGCGCCTTGCCGAGCAGGCGCTTGGCGGCCTCGAGCGCGGCGCCGGCCTGGTCCTGCTTGAGCAGCCAGGCGATCAGCGCCTGATCCGCCCGCGTGTTGCGCGAGCTGCTGACGTCGGTCGCCTTGGTCAGCCAGCGCTGCACCTCGGCGGCCTGGCCCCGGGCCTCGCTGAGCAGCGCCATCTCGTAGAGCGCGTCGGCGTTCTTCTCGTCGGCCTTCAGCATCGCGGCCAGGCGCACCTGGGCCGCGTCGAACTTGCGCTCGGCGATGTCGATGCGCGTCAGGCCCAGTTGCGCCTCGGCCAGCTGCGGATCGAGCTGGAGGGCCTTCTGGTAGGCCTCGCGCGCGCCCGGCAGGTTGCCGGCCGAGCGGCGCGCCACGCCGAGCTGCACCCAGGTGGTCGGGTTGGCGGCCTCCTGCTTGACCAGCCGGTCCGCGATCGCGACGGCCTTGGCCGTCTGCCCGGCGCGCAGGTACAGCGACACCAGCGCCATGCCGGCGTAGGTCTGGCGCGGATCGCGCTGGAAGGCTTTCTCGAGCTCCCCGATCGCGTCGCCGGACTGGCCGCCGCGCAGCAGCGACAGGCCCAGCGCGGTGCGGAACTCTGGTGCGTCCTTGGCCTTGAGCGCCTCCTGCATCAGCGCGGTGGCGCGGGCATGCCGTCCCTGCGCCATCTGCAACGTGGCCATCATCACCAGCGCCTGGCCGTCGCCGGGATAGGCGCGCAGGTAGGCGTCCAGCACCTCCGCGGCGCGGTCCAGGTT
>NZ_VOSR01001011.1:0-842 GCF_007997345.1 Mitsuaria sp. TWR114 | reverse complement strand
GCCGCCTGGCGCGAGGTCGCTCGTGGGGAGCTCAAGGTCGACAGCTTCTCCGTCAACGGGCGCTGGGTGCCTTGGTACAACCTGCACAAGACCTTCGCCGGCCTGCGCGACGCGTGGCAGCTGACGCGGGAGCCACTCGCGCGCGAAATGCTCATCGACCTGGGCGCCTGGGCGCTGGCCCTGCTCGAGCCGCTGAGCGATGCGCAGCTGCAGGACTTGATGCGCGCCGAGCATGGCGGCATGAACGAGGTCTTCGCCGACATCGCCGCGATGAGCGGCGGCGCGCGTTACCTGCGCCTGGCCGAGCGCTTCTCGCACCGCGCGATCCTCGATCCGCTGCGCGGGCCCCGCGACGCGCTGACCGGGCTGCATGCCAACACGCAGATCCCCAAGGTGATCGGCTTCGCCCGCATCGCCGAGGAGCGCGACCCCGGCGCGGCGGACAAGGACTGGCTGGCGCCCGCGCGCTTCTTCTGGACCACGGTGCGCGAGCGCCGCAGCGTCGCCATCGGCGGCAACAGCGTCAGGGAGCATTTCCATCCGCTGACCGACTTCCAGCCCATGCTCGACGAGGTGGAAGGTCCCGAGACCTGCAACACCTACAACATGCTCAAGCTCACCGAGCTGCTGCACGCGCACGCGGCCGGCGACGAGGAGCGCGCACGCTACGCCGACTACTACGAGCGCGCGCTGTTCAACCATGTGCTGGCGTCGCAGCATCCGGCGGGCGGCTTCGTCTACTTCACGCCGATGCGGCCCAACCACTACCGGGTGTACTCGCAGGTCGATCTCGGCATGTGGTGCTGCGTCGGCTCGGGGCTGGAGAGCCACGCGCGGCACGG
>NZ_VOSR01001010.1:0-635 GCF_007997345.1 Mitsuaria sp. TWR114 | reverse complement strand
GCAGGCCACGGTGATCAGCGACAAGCGCGTCACGAAGCTCACGCCCTCCAGCCCGCGCAGCCGCGCCTCCAGGTCTTCGCTGCGCACCAGCCAGTCGAAGCGCGGCCCGTAGCCGTCGTCGAACCAGGGCGAGAGGAACTCGACGATCTCCTGGTTCACGCGGCGCAGCGTGGCACCTTCGTGCGCGCCGCGCGCCAGGCCGATGGTGGCGCGCAACTGCAGCCGGTCGTAGGCCGGGTTGCGCACCTGGAAGCGCGCGAAGGGCGAGCCGATCTCGCGCAGCGCGCTGGCCATGCGGGCCAGCTCGATCGCGTTGAAGCGCGGCGCCGCGCAGGCGAGGGCGGGCAGGTTGCGCGGCAGCGTCGGGAGGACCACCGCCGTGACGACGCCGCTGCCGTCCTGGGCCGGCAGGCATCGGACCTTGAGCACCTCGGGGAAGCGCGCCAGCAGCAGTCGCTCGACGTCCCAGCCCAGCGAGGCGCGACCCTTGTGCTGCAGGCGCTCGCCGGCGCGGGTGATCAGCGCGCGCTCGTCCTCCGCGGCGGCATGGAGCACGTCGAGCGCCCGGGCCGTCTGCGCCGGGCTCCAGCGCAGCACGCGGCCCTGGTCGTCCTCCACGGTGATCAGCGTCTGGC
>NZ_VOSR01000101.1:0-9277 GCF_007997345.1 Mitsuaria sp. TWR114 | reverse complement strand
GGCCGCGGCGGGAGAGCGATCCAGGGCAAGTCATGGCCCCGAGCGTAATCCGGGACGCTGACAGCGCGACGAGGCCATGACGCCACAGCGGCGCGATGACACGGCGGCGCGGCGCACGGCCGCGCGGGCGCCCGGTACGATCCAGCCTCATCGCTCCCGCCCACCGCCGCGCATGACCACCCAGCTCATCCTCTTCCGCCTCGCCATCCAGAGCAGCTACGTCGCCAACTCCGAGGAGCCGGCGACCGAGGACACCTTCGACACCATCCAGTTCTTCGCGTCCAACGGCGCCGCGTGGCGGATCAAGACCTATGCCACCGACCAGGACGTGCATGTCTGGTCGCTCGATGGCGGCGAGCTCGGCGACCTGGTCGAGCTGGCGGTCAGCAACACCGAGGCCAACTACGGCGACGTGCTGGAGGAGGGCTACATCATCGACTCCGAGACCGGCCTGGACGGCGTGCGAGAGCAGCTCGAGGCGCGCGGCCTGCCGCCGCATCTGAACGAGACCTCGGTCGGCGCGGTGTTCTGGACGCCGCCGGGCTCCAGCTACAAGTCCAGGAGCCGGCCCGGCAACTGAGCGCCGGCCCGCGCGCTTGCGCATGGTCGAGCGGCGGTCCAGCTCGTCATCACCGGCTGCGGCGCGGTTCTCCGCCCGGATCGCCAGCCCCTGCAGCGTGAAGCCGACCGCGAAGACGAGCAGCCAGCCCAGCAGCGCGGCCTTCACCACCGGATCGTCCGGACCGGTGGCCAGCGGATGCGCGACCGGCAGCCGTGTCAGCGTCTCGTTGATGCCCGGCACCAGCAGCAGGAAGAAGCTGAACGAGAGGCCGAAGGTCTGCGCATAGGGCCTCAGCCGGCCGAGGACGCCCAGCCGCGGCGCGACCCAGGCGCCGCCGAACGCCGCCAGCAGGGCCAGCACGCCCAGCACGTGACCGGGATTGATGCCGGTGACGCTCGACAGCCCGAAGGCGGTGAACACCGACAGCGTCAGTCCGGCGAGATAGACCTGGCCGGAGCGCGTGGAGGGCTCGATGCGACGCCTGCGCGCGAAGCCGTGCAGGCCCGCGACGAGCGGGATCAGGCTGATCAGGGTGTGCGCGATGCCGAGCGATGAAAGCGGGTGGGGCATGGGGACCTCGTTGAAGCAGGTGATGAAAGTACGATCTACTAGTTGGTAGATTGATGGCGCGAAAGAAGGGCGGCCGAAGCCGCCCGCGGTGCAGCGCCCGTCAGGCGGGCTGGGTCAGCTTGAGGATCGCCGGCTGCACGATGGCGGCGAAGGACTTGGGGTCGTCCAGCGCCCGCGCCACCAGCATCGCGCCGTGCACGACCGCCATGAACGAGCGCGCCGAGATCGCGGGGCTGTTGAGCAGGTGGAACTGGCCGGCCCCGACGCCGCGCTTGAGCACCGACGCCAGCCAGGCGTTCAGGTCGTGGAAATGGGCGCGTACCTCGGCAGCCACGTCCTCGGGAATGGTCGGCATCTCGGTGGCCAGCATCGCGCAGATGCAGAAGGGATGCTCGCCGCTGCGGATGCAGCCGGCCCAGTAGTCCGCATAGGCGTTGAGCTCGGACAGCGGATCGTCGAACTGCCGCTCCAGCGAGGCGAGCCCCTGCCGCGCTTCCTCCCGGTAGCGCGCGACCACCGTCTGTACCAGCGCGGCCTTGCTCGGGAAGTGATGGTGGATGCTGGCCTTGGTGATGCCGACCCGCTCGGCCAGGTCTGCATAGCTGAAGCTGTTGTAGCCGCCGGCGACCAGCAGCGCCCGCGTGTGGGCGGCGATCTCGGCGGCTTTCGGGGAGAGCTCGATGGTCATGAATGCGGAGGCCGTCGCGTGAAACTGGGTCGCACTCTACTAGTTGGTAGGTTGGTTGTCAAAGCCCCCGAGGCTAGCCTGCGGCTCACATCGACTCGTCCAGCATCCGGCGGTAATCGCCGGCCGAGGCCTCACGCGGATTGGTCTTGTGGCAGTGGTCATGCAGCGCGCGCTCGACGATCTGGTCGTACAGCTCATTCGTCACGCCCATCTCGCGCAGGCCCGACGGCAGGCCGAGCCGCTGGTTCATCGCCTTGACCGCGCCGGCCAGTTCATCGGCCGGCGTGCCTTCCTGCAGGTTCATCGCATGGCCCATGCGGGCGATCTTGTCGTCGCGCCGCACCGAGTCGTGCATGCCGTTGAAGCGGATCACCGCCGGCAGGAAGACCGCGTTGAGCGTGCCGTGGTGCAGCCTGGGCATCAGCCCGCCGAGCGCGTGGCTCAGCGAATGCACGCAGCCCAGTCCCTTCTGGAAGGCCAGCGCCCCCATGGTGCTGGCCGCCATCATGTCGAGCCGGGCGTCGAGGTCGTCGGGATGCGTGGTGGCGCGCTCGATCTGGCGCCAGCCGCGGCGCAGGCCCTCCAGCGCGATGCCGTCGGCCGGCGGATTGAAGGCGGCCGACATGAAGGTCTCCATGCAGTGCGCGATCGCGTCCATGCCGGTCGCTGCGGTCAGCGCGGCAGGCAGCTTGCGCGTCAGCTCCGGATCGCAGACGGCCGAGCGCGGCATCAGCGTCCAGTTGTGGAAACCCAGCTTGCGGCCGTCGTCCACGATGATGATCGCGCCGCGCGCGACCTCGGAGCCGGTGCCGGCGGTGGTCGGCACGGCGATCAGCGGCGCGGCCTGCGGGCCGATGTTGCCGGCCCCGCCGAGGATGGTCGCGTACGCCGTCAGCGGGCCCTCGTGGGTGGCCGCGATCGCGACGCCCTTGGCCAGGTCGATGCTGGAGCCGCCGCCGATCGCGATCAGCCCGTCGCAGCCGTGGGCGCGGTAGAGCGCGGCGGCCTCGCGCACCGCGGCCTCGGTCGGATTCGGCGGGGTGCCGTCGTAGACGGGCAGGGCGGCGGCGTCGATCGGGGACGCGGTCCAGGCCTCGATCACCAGGTCCAGCACGCCGGCCGCGCGCACGCCCTTGTCGGTGACGATCAGCGGCCGCGTGATGCCGGCACGGGCGCATTCCGCGCCCAGCACGCGGCGCGCGCCGACCTCGAGATGGATGTGGGTGAGGTACTGGATCAGGGCCATGGGCGGAGTCCTTCTGCCGGGAGGTGGACGAGGGGGAAGGCGGGTCTTGGCGCCGCTTCGGCGACGGCGCGCGTTGTCTGGGAAAATCCCGCGATTGCGGCTCGGCGAACGGCTGAGCCTACGCCCTGGAGTTCCCGTTGAGTAGCACCTTGTTGACACCGCGGATGGCCGCGGTGCTCGAGCGCATCCACCGCGCCAACCGCCCGTCCTTCCACAGCCTCTCGCCCAAGCAGGCGCGCATCGCCTACCTGATGGGCGCGGAGATCCTGGACCTGCCGCGGGCGCCCTTGCCGCGCATCGAGAACCTGGCAATCCCCGGTCCCGCCGGCGACATCGCGGTGCGCCTGTACGCCCCGGTCACGCGCGAGGATGCCGCCGCCCGCGATCCGCGCGGCCTGCCGGTGCTGCTGTTCGGCGACATCGCCTTCGGCACCGCCGACCAGTTCCTGCGCGCCGACGTCAACATCGACCGGCTGGAGGTGGTGCGCGGCGGGTCGCCTCGACGCTGGCCAGCAACTCGCCGGGCGGCCTGATCAACTTCATCAGCAAGACCGGCAAGGGCGAGCAGGGCGGATCGATGGCGCTGACCGGCGGCCTCGATCACCGCCTGTGGCGCGTGGAGGCCGACTACGGCGGCTCGCTGGGGCGCGGCACCAGCTTCCACATCGGCGGCTTCCAGCGCCAGGGCGAGGGCGGCCGTCCCACCGGCCGCACGCTGGAGCAGGGCGGGCAGATCAAGGCCAACCTGACCCAGACCTTCGACGCCGGTTACCTGCGGCTCAACCTCAAGGCGCTGGACGACCGCACGCCCTCGCTGATGCCGGTGCCGGTGCAGGTCGTGAACGGCCAGATCCGGACCGTCGCCGGCATCGATCCGCGCCAGGCCTTCTTCCTGACCTCGGGCCTGCCCGCCGACACCACCGTCGACAGGCACGGCAATCCCGTCACCACGAGCACGCGCGACGGGCTGCGGGTGAAGAGCTTCGCCATCGGGCTGGAGACCCGCCTGGACCTGGGCCAGGGCTGGACGCTGGAGGACCGCTTCCGCCGCACCAGCAACTCGGGCCGCTTCATGGCGCTGTTCCCCGCGGACAACGGCAACAACGGCAGCAATGCCTTCTTCACCGGCACGCTGTTCAACACCTCGCTGGACGACCTGGGCAACACCTTCAACGACCTGAAGCTGAGCCGCAAGTTCGCGCTGGCCGGCGGGTCGGCGACGGTGCTCGGCGGCCTGTTCAACGGCGTGCAGCAGGTGGCGCAGACCTGGTTCTGGAACCAGTACAACCTGAGCTTCAGCAACAACGGCGCGCGCGTCGTCGATGCCGCCGGACAGCCCTCGACGCTGCCGGTGAGCAGCGGTTGGGACACCTGGGGCGGCTGCTGCGCGCGGACCTTCGACGTGCAGTACACGCAGACCTCTCCCTACCTGGCGCTGGCTTGGGAAGGCGGCCCGGTCAACGTCGACCTGAGCGTGCGCCGCGACGGCCAGCGGGCCAGCGGCTACACGCTGGCCGGCAATGCCCAGACGCGCAACTGGGATCCGGCCTCGCGCCAGGAGGTGGACTACAAGGTCTCCCACACCTCCTATTCGGGCGGCGTGAACTATGCGGTCAGCAGCGACCTGGCGGTGTTCGGGCGCGTCAGCAACGGCGTGGCCTTCTCCGCGGATCGCCTGCTCTACGGCAATCCGCTGGACGGCTCCGTGCCGGTGGCGATCAACGAGATCGACCAGACCGAGCTCGGCCTGAAGTGGCGCGACAAGTCCGGCCTGAGCCTGTTCGTCACCGCCTTCGATGCCCGCACCAACGAGAGCAACTACGAGGTCACGACGCGGACCTTCACCGCCAACCGCTACCGCGCCCGCGGCCTGGAGCTGGAAGGCGCGTACGCGAGCGGCCCGTGGCGGCTGACCGCCGGTGCGACCTGGACCCATGCCCGCATCCGCAGCGCCAACGACCCGGCACTGGTGGGCAACAAGCCGCGCCGGCAGGCCGCGCTGGTGTGGCAGCTGGCGCCGTCGTACACCATCGGCGACCTCGAACTGGGCGCGGCGGTGGTGGGCTCCGGCAAGTCCTATGGCGACGATGCCAACACCATCACGATGAAGGCCTATGCGGTGGTCAATGCCTTCGCGAACTACGCGCTGACGGAGAAGATCATGCTGGGCCTGTCGGCCAACAACCTGTTCGACAAGCTGGCCTACACCGAGATCGAGGGCGACGGCCACGCCGCCCGGGCGCTCAACGGCCGCACGCTGCGCGCCACGCTGAAGATCGACTTCTGAGGTCCGCGCATGCACGATCCGACCCCTTGGCGGGCCGCGCTGGCCGCACCGGAGCAGCCATGAACGGCATCAAGCCGCGCCTGAGCCTGGCGCAGATCGTCAACATGAATGTCGGCTTCCTCGGCATCCAGTTCAGCTTCGGTCTGCAGCAGAGCAACATGAGCCCGATCTACAAGTACCTCGGCGCCGACGAGGCCACGCTGCCGCTGCTGTGGCTGGCCGGCCCGGTGACCGGGCTGCTGGTGCAGCCGCTGGTCGGCGCGGTCAGCGACCGCACGGTCACGCGCTGGGGCCGGCGCACGCCGTACTTCCTGTTCGGCGCGCTGCTGTGCAGCCTGGGGCTGCTGCTGATGCCGATGAGCCCGGCGCTGTGGTTCGCCGCGGGGCTGCTGTGGATCCTGGACGCGGCCAACAACATGACGATGGAGCCTTACCGCGCCTACGTCAGCGACCGGCTCGACGAGTCGCAGCACGTGCCCGGCTTCATGATCCAGAGCGCCTTCACCGGCCTGGCGCAGACGCTGGCCTACCTGACGCCCTCGCTGCTGGTGGCCATGGGCATGAGCCGCGACGCGGTCGGCGGCAACCACATCCCGCAGACGACGACGGTGGCCTTCGGGCTGGGCGCGCTGCTGTCGTTCACGACGGTGTGGTGGTCGGTGCGCCGCGTGCCGGAGCTGCCGATGACGCCGAGCGCGCTCGACGCGCTGCGCGCCCAGCCGCGCACGCCGGGCGCGATCGTCGGCGAGATCGTCTCGGCGCTGAGCGAGATGCCCGAGACGATGCGCCGGCTGTGGTGGATGAAGCTGTGCCAGTGGTACGCCATGATGTGCTACTGGATCTACATCGTGCCGAGCCTGGCGCGCTCGCTGTTCGGCACCAGCGACGCGTCCTCGGCCGGTTTCCGCGAGGCGGGCCTGCTCAACGGGCAGATCGGCGGTTTCTACAACTTCGTCGCCTTCCTCGCCGCCCTGGCCATGCTGCCGCTGACGCGCCGCCTGGGCGCGCGACGGGTGCATGCGGCCTGCCTGGTGGCCGCCGGCATCGCGATGTGGAGCCTGCCGCTGGTGCGCGAGCGCGCCTGGCTGTTCGTGCCGATGCTGGGCATCGGCGTGGCCTGGGCCAGCATGATGGGCAATCCCTACGTGATGCTGGCCGGCTGCATTCCGCCGGAGCGGGCCGGCGTCTACATGGGCATCTTCAACATGTTCATCGTGATCCCGATGCTGCTGCAGATGCTCACGCTGCCCTTGCTCTACGACACGGTGCTGCACGGCGATCCCGCCAACGTGCTGCGCCTGGCCGGCACGCTGATGCTGCTGGCCGCGCTGGCGACGCTGCGGGTGAAGGCGCCCGCGCGCGCGCCATCGCTCCCGCCCCCCGTCACCCTCGACCGTCCATGAAGAACCAAGTCCAACTCATCACCTATGTCGACCGCCTGGGCGGCGGGGACCTGCGCGCGCTGCAGGCGCTGCTGACGCAGGGCGAGGGCAATCCGCTGCGCGGCCGCTTCGGCGGCGTGCACCTGCTCCCGTTCTTCCATCCGATCGACGGCGCCGACGCGGGCTTCGATCCGATCGACCACACGCGGGTGGACCCGCGCCTGGGCGACTGGTCCGACCTGGCGGCGCTGGCGGCGCCGGAGAGCGGGCTGGACGTGATGGCCGACGTGATCGTGAACCACATGTCTTCGCAGTCGCCGCAGTTCCTCGACTACCAGGCGCGCGGCGAGGCGTCCGAGCATGCCGGCCTGTTCCTGACGCTGGACGCCGTGTTCCCCGACGGCGCGAACGAGGCGCTGCTGACCGCCGTCTACCGGCCGCGTCCCGGCCTGCCGCTGACGATGCTGCCGGCGGGCGATGCGCGGCGCCTCTTCTGGACCACCTTCACGCCGCAGCAGATCGACATCGACGTCGAGCATGCCAGCGGCGAGGCCTACCTGGACGCGATCCTGCGCCGCTTCGCCTCGGTGGGCATCCGCAGCATCCGGCTGGACGCGGCGGGGTATGCGATCAAGCGGGCGGGGCGCTCGTGTTTCATGATGCCGGAGACCTTCGACTTCATCGCCGCCTTCAGCGCGAAGGCCCGGGCGCTGGGCATCGAGGTGCTGGTCGAGGTGCACAGCTACTACCGCCGCCAGATCGAGATCGCGCGCCAGGTCGACTGGGTGTACGACTTCGCGCTGCCGCCGCTGGTGCTGCATGCCTTCGCCTTCGGCACCGCGGGACCCTTGAAGCAGTGGGCGGCGATGCGGCCGCGCAATGCGCTGACGGTGCTCGACACGCATGACGGCATCGGCATCATCGACATCGGCGCGGACGCCGCCGACCGCGCGGGATCGCCGGGACTGGTGCCGCCCGAGGAACTGGATGCGCTGGTCGAATGGATCCACCGCAACAGCCGCGGCGAGAGCCGGCTGGCCACCGGCGCGGCGGCCTCCAACCTTGACCTGTACCAGATCAACTGCACCTTCTTCGACGCGCTGGGCGGCAACGAGCGCGACTACCTGCTGGCGCGGGCGATCCAGTTCTTCCTGCCCGGCATTCCGCAGGTGTACTACGTCGGCCTGCTGGCGGGGCGCAACGACGTGGCGCTGCTGCAGCGCACCGGCGTCGGGCGCGACATCAACCGCCATCACTACACCCGCGCGGAGATCGACGAACGCCTGCGCGCGGACGTGGTCCAGCAGCTGTTGCGACTGATCGAGCTGCGCAACACGCATCCCGCCTTCAACGGCCAGTTCGAGATGCGCGGCGGGAGCGACGAGGAACTTCGACTCGCCTGGACCCACGGCGAGCACCAGGCCGAGCTGTGGATCGACTTCAAGGACCCGGCGCGGCACGGCTTGCGCTTCTCCGGGCCCTCGGGCGAGGAGACTTCGCTGCGCCTGGGCTGAAGGACTTCAGCGAGGCGGGGGAGCCGTTTTCAGTGCGGCGGCCGGGCGCCCCACAGGGCCTGGTCGATCAGGTCGGTGCGGGTGGCGTCGATCTCGCCAAGCGTCCGGGCCAGCGCCCATTGGGCCTCGTCGCGGCGGTCCGGATCGCTGATGCGCCGCACCAGCGCGATGGCCTCCAGCGGCTGGTGTCGAACCAGCTCGTCCTGGGTCGCATGCGCGGCGATGACCCTGTCCAAGCCTTCCTGGCTGCCCTGCGACAGGATCCAGTCCCGGGCGCCGACGCCATCCAGCGCCAGCCAGCGCGACAAGGACTCCTCGAGCAGCGCCTGCCCGGCGCCGCGAGGCAGCATGCTCGCGAAGACGGTCGCCGATCGGGCGTCCTGGTTGATCCAGCGGTCCTGGATCTGCGCAAGCAGATCCGCCGTGCCCGAGCCGCCGCGCGCGGCCCAGGCCGCGGTCTGGGCCGGGGCGGCTTCGGCCCAGCGCATCGCGGTGTCGGTCCGCCATCGCTCCCGCAGGTCCGCGTCCAGGGGCAGGCCATCGAGCTCGCGCAACAGCAGTTCGAACTCGCGGCGCTGCCACATCGGCGCCAGCAAGGGCGCCACGATGTCCCCGGTCCAGGCGGGATGCCGCTGACTCAACTGGAGGGCGTGGCGCCATGCCAGGGACGCATCCATGTTCAGCTCGGACAGCAGCAGCGCCGTCCACAGGGGCAGGGCGCTGGGGCCGAGGTCGCAGGCGTGACCACACCGCCTGCGGTCGACGCAGCAGCCAGGGCCTCAGGCGGGACAGGCTGTCGGACAACAGGGCCGGGTCGGCGGCCCGACCCTGTCGCGGCAGCGGTTCGCGCTGCCAGTGCCGCGCCATCGAGGTGACCAGGGCCTCCAGTCCGGCTTCGTCGACGGTCTGCGCCAGCGTCGATGGCGCGACACCGGAACCGGCCGACGGACGGGAGGCAGCGTCGACCAGGGAGGCCACCGGAGGCATCCCGGAAGACGGGAGCGCCGGATCGCCGCCGGTGGACGCGA
>NZ_VOSR01001009.1:0-732 GCF_007997345.1 Mitsuaria sp. TWR114 | reverse complement strand
CTGCGCGGCCAGTTGCTCGCTGCTGCCGCCGGTCGGCTCGGCGCCGATCTCGTCCATGCGCTTGCGGAACTCCGGCGCCTGGATCACCTTCACCATCTCCGCGTTCAAGCGGGCGACGATGTCCCGGGGCGTCGCCGCCGGCGCCAGCACGCCGAACCAGGTGCCGATGTCGAAACCCTTGAGCCCCGCTTCCTCCAGCGTCGGCACGTCGGGCAGCGCGCTGGAGCGCCGGGCCGTCGTGACCGCCAGCGCGCGCAGCTTGCCGGCCTTGATGTGCGGCAGCACCGGCGTGATGGTGTCGAAGGACATCTGGATCTGCGCGCCCAGCAGGTCGGTGGCGAGCGGGCCGCTGCCCTTGTAGGGCACGTGCAGGAGCGTGGTGCCGGTGGCGTTCTGGAACTGGGTACCGATCAGGTGCTGCGCGGTGCCGTTGCCGTTGGAGCCGTAGCTCCATTGGCCGGGATGGGCCTTCAGCGCCGCGACCAGCTCGGCCACCGACTTCGCCGGCGTCGCGCCCGCGTTGACGACCAGCACGTTGGGCACCAGCGCCAGGCCGGTGATCGGCACGAAGTCCTTCTGGAAGTCGTAGGGCAGCTTCTTGTAGACGCTGCTCGCGATCGTGTGGTGGACCGCGCCGATCAGCAGCGTGTAGCCGTCGGGCTTTGCCTTGGCGACGTAGTCGGCTCCGAGCGTCGCGCCCGCGCCGGGGCGGCTCTCGACGATCACCGGCTG
>NZ_VOSR01001008.1:0-3458 GCF_007997345.1 Mitsuaria sp. TWR114 | reverse complement strand
GCTGGAGCTCGACGGCGTGCTGCTGAGCTGGGCCGTGCCCAAGGGACCGTCCTACGACCCCAAGGAGCGCCGCATGGCGATCCATGTCGAGGACCATCCGCTGTCCTACGGCGGCTTCGAGGGCACCATCCCGCCCCGGCAGTACGGCGCCGGCGAGGTCATCGTCTGGGACAACGGCACCTGGGAGCCCGAGGGCGATCCGGCGCAGGGCCTGCGCGACGGCAAGCTGGTCTTCCGCCTGCACGGTCAGAAGCTGGCGGGACTGTGGCAGCTGGTGCGGACCTCCCGCGATGCCGCCAAGCGCGAGCAATGGCTGCTGATCAAGAAGCACGACGGCCGAGAGCGCGCGCATGCCGATTACGACGTCACCCTCGCGCTGCCCGACAGCGTGATCCAGCATCCGCTGGGGCTGATCGAGGAGCGCGAGGCCGGTGAAGCGGATGCGGCCGCCGCCACCCCGGACTTGAGCCGCGCGCGCAAGGCGCGGCTGCCGGCCGAGCTGCGCCGCAGCTCGCGACGCTGGTGAGCGCCACGCCGCCCGGCGAGTGGATCGCCGAGGCCAAGTTCGACGGCTACCGCCTGATGGCGCGGGTCGACAAGGGCAAGGTGCGCCTGATCACCCGTGGCGGCAACGACTGGACCGATCGCCTGGGCACGCTGGCCGAGGCCGTCGCCGGCCTGGGGCTGGACAACGGCTGGCTCGACGGCGAGATCGTCGTGCTGCGCGACGACGGCGCGCCCGACTTCAACCTGCTGCAGAACGCGATCGGCCATCCGAAGCGCCGCGCGCCGGCGGACCTCGTCTACTTCCTCTTCGACGTGCCCTTCCTCAACGGCCACGACCTGCGCGAGGTGCCGCTGCGGGACCGCCGCGCGGTGCTGCGCGCGCTGATGGCCGAGCAGGAGGACGGGCCGCTGCGCTTCAGCGAGGACTTCGCGGTGCCGCCCGAGGAGATGCTGGCCGCGGCCTGCCAGATGCGGCTCGAGGGGCTGATCCTGAAGCGCCCTGACAGCAGCTACGTGTCCGCGCGCAGCGACGCCTGGATCAAGCTGAAGTGCCAGCAGCGGCAGGAGTTCGTCGTCGTCGGCTTCACCGACCGGTCCGACGGCGCGAAGGCCCTGGGCAGCCTGCTGCTGGGCTACTACGAGGGCCGCGCGCTGCGGTATGCGGGCCGCGTGGGCACGGGCTGGTCGCTCAAGCTCGCCGGCGAGCTGCACCGGCAGCTGGCGGCGCTCGAGGTCAAGCAGCCGCATTTCGACGAGGCCACGATCGCCCGCAGCCATTGGGCCAAGCTCAGCGGCCGCAGCGGCGGCGTGGCCCGGTGGGTGAAACCGACGGTGGTGGTCGAGGTCGCCTTCGCCGAGTGGACGCCCGACGGGCATGTCCGTCATGCCTCGTTCCAGGGCGTGCGCGTGGATAAGGCGCCGCGCGACGTGGGTCGCGAATCGGCGAAGCCCGCCGAGGAGGTCAAGCCCGCGAAGGAGGCCAAGGGCGCTAAGGCGGGCAAGTCCGACGCGGCGAGCGCGGCCGGGAAGGCAGGCAAAGCCGTGAAGGCAGACAAGGCCGCGAAGGCGGAGAGCGCAGAAAAGGCGAGGAAGGTGGAGAAGGTGGAGAAGATGGAGAAGCCGAGCCGATCGGCGCCGGCTGCCAAGCGCGCTTCACCGGTAGCGAAGGACCAGCGGTCGGCCGCCGCCGCGCCGTCGGGCCAGTTGCGCATCACGCATCCGGACCGGGTGATCGATCCCTCCACCGGCCACACGAAGATCGAGCTGGTCCGCTACTACGAGAGCGTCATCGAATGGATGCAGCCGCATCTGGGCCGCCGGCCGGTGGCGATCGTGCGGGCGCCGGACGGCATCGAGGGCCAGCTGTTCTTCCAGAAGCATGTCGAGGGCGACGAGCTCATCGTGATCCCCGACGCCGCGGCGCTGATGCAGATGACGCAGATGAACGCGATCGAGTTCCACACCTGGAACGCGCAGGACGACCGGCTCGACCGCGCGGACCGCCTCATCGTCGACCTCGATCCCGGCGAGGGCGTGGCCTTCGGCGCGGTGGTGGAGGCGGCGCGCATCACCCGCGCGCTGCTCAAGGAACTGGGCCTGCTGAGCTGGCTCAAGACCAGCGGCGGCAAGGGCCTGCACGTGGTGGTGCCGCTCGACCGGCGCCACGACCACGCCACGGTGAAGGCCTTCAGCCAGGCTGTCGTGCGTCACCTGGCGGAGACCTTCCCGAAGAAGTTCTCGGCCAAGAGCGGCCCGCGCAACCGCGTCGGCAAGATCTTTCCCGACTACCTGCGCAACGGGGAAGGGCAGACCACCGCCTGCGCCTTCTCGGCCCGTGCGCGGCCCGGCCTGGGCGTGTCGATGCCGATCGACTGGGACGAGCTGGGCGAGCTCAAGCGCGCCGACCACTGGACCATCGCCAATGCGCGCGACCGGCTCAGCTTCCAGAAGCAGGATCCCTGGCAGGACTACTGGGGCACGCGGCAGACGCTGACACGCGGCCTCAAGCTGCTGGGACTGCCCTGAGCGCCCGGGCGTCCATCAGCGGCAGGCGCAGTTCGAAGCGGGCGCCGGTGCCGCTGCCCTCGCTGTGCACGCCGACCTGGCCGCCGTGCATGCCGATCAGCTGCTTGACGAGCGACAGGCCGATCCCCAGGCCGCCCTGCGAGCGATCCAGGGTGCGGTCGCCCTGGACGAACAGGTCGAACATGGTGAGCTGCAGGCTGGGCGGGATGCCGATGCCGTCGTCGCTGACGGTGATCAGCGCCTGGCCCGGGGCGCCGTCGCGGCCGCGCTCCTCGCGCAGCGAGAGCTCGATGCGGCCCAGCGGGTCGGTGTACTTGGCGGCGTTGGTCAGCAGGTTCGCCACGCACTGGATCAAGCGGGCCTGGTCGCCCCAGACTCGCAGCGGCGGGCCGCCGAGCGTCACCGAGAACCGGTGTTGGCGTTCCCGCATCAGCGGCTCCACCGTCTCCACCGCCTGGGCGATGACCTCGGGCAGCAGCACCGGCCCGAGCTGGAGTTCCACCCGGCCCTGCGTGATGCGCGACACGTCGAGCAGGTCGTCGACCAGCCGGGTCAGCGTCTCGACCTGCCGCCGGATGATGTCGACCATCTTGCGCGAGCGTTCGTCCGGCAGGCCCAGCCGGCTCAGCACGTCGCCGGCGCTGCGGATCGGCGCGATCGGGTTGCGCAGCTCGTGGGCCAGCATCGCCAGGAACTGGTCCTTCTGGCGATCCGCCGCCTCCAGCCGCCGGCGCGCCCTCAGGTGGGCGGAGATCTCGCGGTAGTAGCAGACGACGCCCGGCGCGCCGCTGGCCAGCGGGATGCGGCTGATCTGCCACTCGTAGGCCTCGGTCACGCCCAGGTCGCTGCGCTCCTGCACGAACTCCGGCGTGTGGTACGGCTCGCCGGTCTCCAGGGTGCGCTGGAACAGCGCCAGGATCTGGTCG
>NZ_VOSR01001007.1:0-1932 GCF_007997345.1 Mitsuaria sp. TWR114 | reverse complement strand
CCGCTGATGCTGGCCGCGATCAAGGGCAACCTGGACATCGCGCGCGAGTTGGTCAAGCGCGGCGCGCTGGTCAACGAACCGGGGTGGTCCGCGCTGCATTACGCGGCCGCCGGCCCGAACGAGCACCTGGTGCGCTGGCTGGTCGGGCAGGGCGCGGACATCGACGCGCGGTCGCCCAATGGAACGACGCCGCTGATGATGGCGGCCGGCTACGGCGGGCTGAGCGGCGCCGAGATCCTGATCGCCGCCGGCGCCGACGTCACGCTGCGCAACGACCATCAGCTGAGCGCGGCCGACTTCGCCCGCCGCGCCGGGCAGGACGAGATGGCCGACAAGCTGGACCAGCTCGCCCGGGCGCGTGCTAAGGCCGCCGCCACGCCGGCACCGTAGGCGGCGTCCCCCGGCGCGACGCTTTCCCGCGCCTTTCCGAGGCATCCGTCACACGCCGCACGGCGCGGTGAGGCAGCTGCTGGCATTCCCCTAGGAATCCGTCTGACACGCGGTTTGGCGGCCCGCCCACTGTTGGCGGCCCGGGTCGGTCTCTACAGTTCATCCCATGCCGACACGGTGTCGGCGCCGGAGACCGAGATGCTGACCACGACCCAAGACTTCGCCGCCAACCCGTTCGCGATGCTGCTGGATCCCGAGCGCGTCGCCCTGGAAGTGGCCGGTTCCGAACGCCTGGCCCGCCTGCGCAGCCGCATCTACCGCCCGCTGGACAAGCCGCTGATCGCGCACCGCGACGCCGGCGACCAGGCCGCCTACGACGAGGAAGTCGATGCGGCCGAGTTGTCCGAAGCCGATCTGCTCCCGCTGGACGACCAGCCGTCCATCGGCACCGAACTGAGCGCCTGAGATTCGCTGCCGGGGCAAGGGTCCGGAACGAATCGGCGCGGCGCTTGTCGGTGCTGTCTGACCCGCGCTTCCGCCAGCCGACTACACCCGGCCCCCCGCGATCTCCCTAGCATGACGCTCAACCGAGGTCCCTCTATCGTGTGACCGAGCCCACAGCCCGCCTGGAGACTGTCATGCGCCGCCCCCGAGTCCTCTCCCGTCACGTCGCCGAAGCCGCCCCAGGCGTCCTCGCCGGACCGCGCTGGCGGTGGCTTGCGGCGGCCAGCCTGCCGGTCCTGGCGCTGGCCCTGATGGCGCTGGGCGGCTGCGCTTCGATGGGGGGGCACTCGGGTGCCCCCTCGACTGCACCGTCGACCACCGTCACGCCGGCGCTTCCCGCCGGCTCCGTCATCGGCGGGAATCTGTGGTCCCCCCGCATGGAGGAGCGCCGCCTGGCGGTCGTGCAAGCCAGCGGAGGCACCGGCATCGGCGTGGTCCGCACCGCGGACAACCAGCTCAAGCTGACCCTGCCCACTGACGCGGCCTTCGACCTGGGTCGTTCCGAGCTCAAGCCGACTATGCGCCCCGCGCTGGATGAAGCCAGCCGCGACCTGGACGAGCAGGTCCGCATCACCATCGTCGGGCACACCGACAGCTCGGCCGGCGATGCGGTGAACGGGCCGCTGTCGCTGGATCGGGCCGAGACCGTGCGCGAATACCTGGTGCACCACGGCGTGCGGCTGTCGCTGCATCCGGCCGGCCATGTGCTGGGCTCGGCGCAGGTGCGGCTGGAACATGGCGGCCGGGTCTGGGTGGCCTCGGGCGACTACAAGCTGGAGGCGGATGGCACCTGCGCGCCCTTCGAGCCGGTGCGCTGCGACACCTTCATCACCGAGTCCACCTTCGGCCTGCCGATCTACCGCTGGCCGTCGCAGGCGGCGCTGTTCTCGGAGATCGACGCCTGGTGGCGGCGCAATGCCGCGGCGGGACGCGCGTCGGTGCTCTACGCCTATGCGCTGGGCAAGGCGCAGCGGCTGCTGCATGGCGTGGATGCCTCGATCGGGCCGATCGTCAGCCATGGCGCGGTCGAGCCGCTGA
>NZ_VOSR01001006.1:0-3446 GCF_007997345.1 Mitsuaria sp. TWR114 | reverse complement strand
CAGCGCCGCCTGCGTCGCGCCCGGATCGCGTTCATACGGCCGCAGCCGGTAGCCCATCGCGTTGAGCACGTCGCCGGCCACCACCGCCCGCAGCAGCGCGAAGAAGAAGCGTCGATCCAGCACCAGCCCGTCGCCATCGCCGCAGGCCTGTCGCAGACCGCCCTGCTGCTGGAACAGCAGCACGCGGAAGCCCTCGAAGCCGGCATCGCGCAGCGCCTTGCGGTACTCGGTCGCGTAGGTCCCGAAGCGGCACGGCCCGCAGGCCCCGGCGGTGACGAAGACATGCCGCGCGATGATCTCGCGCGGGTTCAGGCCTTGCTCGTCGCGCAGCCGCTGCAGGTGATGGACGAGATTGCCGACGGTGAAGTAGGTGGGATTGCACTGGCCACGGTTGCCGAACTCGCGCCCGACGCGCAAGGCCTCGTCGTCCGGCGTGCCCAGCACCTCCACCCGGTAGCCGATGCCCCGCAGCGCGCCCTGGATCAGCAGGTCCTGCGCCTGCGTCAGTCCGCCGCACAGCAGCGTCGTGCCGGCGCGCTCGTCGCGCGTGAAGGGCCGCGGCGCCGGATCGCGCCACTGCGCCACCGGCACCTCCGTCAGTCCCAGCCGCGCCCGTTCCTCGCGCTCGAAGGCCTCGAGCTCGCGTTCGATCTCGGCGGCCCGCGCCAGCTCGTCGCGCAGCCAGATCACCGGGCGGTCGCCCTCGTCCGTCAATCTCATGAGGTCCTCCGGTGGATGGTGATCGGATGCGCCGTCGCGGCGGTGTCGCAGGCCCGCCCGGTGGTCGGCTCCAGCGGCGCGAATCGCGGCACCGTCTCCTCGCCCAGCCAGGCCGCGTAGTCGCGCTCCGAGGCCGGATCGTGCGTCGCGAGGCCATCGAGGCCGCCCTTCTCCTCACGGTTGACCTCGCCGTCACGTGCCCTCGCCCGCGCTCGCAGCTCGCGCCGCTTCGCCTCGATGCGCCGCGCCAGCTCGTCCTTGGCGGCATGCAGGTCCTGCAAGCGCTCGGCGTGGCGCTGCAGCGTATGCCCATAGGTGCGCACCCGGATCTTCAGCGAGCCCGACGGCTTGTTGGCGTCCAGGTCGTGCAGCGCCGAATACGGCGTCGCGCTCGCCGCGACGATGTTGTCGATCATTCCGTAGGTGGGCGCGTCGTGGCCGCATTTGAAGCTCGACAGGTCCAGCACCACCAGGTTGGGATGCCGGGCGGCGAACTTGGCGGCCCAGACCTTCTCGGCGCTGTTGGTCGAATAGGCCTCGGGCCAGACATCGGCCACGCCCAGCGGGTCGCCGCCCTCCCCGGCGAAGAAACGCGCCAGCCACTGCGGATCCTTCGGGATCGAGCGGATCGACAGTACCGGATAACCCAGCGCCTGGAACTCGTCGAGCACGCCATGGTGCAGTCCCGGATCCGCGTGATACGGCCGCGCCAGCAACAGGATGCCGACCCGTCCTTCGTCCTCGAGCTGCGCCAGCAGCTGCATGCCGCGGCGCTGCATCTCGCTGTCGAAGGCGCGCAGCGCCGCCCAGCCCTGGTCGACGGCGAAGTCGCTCTCGTCCCGCGTCACGCCCAGGCGCTCGCCCCAGGCCTCGAACATCTGCTGCTTCATGAAGTGGGGCTCGCACAGCGAGATCGCCGGGTCGACATAGACCACGCCCTCGCGCGCGAAATGGTCGACCTCCTGCGTGAAGGCCGCGCGCATCACCTTGGGCACGCCGGCCACGATCGGGCAGGCCGTCGTGTCGGGCAGACCGCGCACGAAGCTCGGCACATGCGTCAGACAGGGGAAGAACAGGAAGTCCAGCGGCCGCTCCCGGTGCTTCACCTTCAGCAGGTCGTGGATGTGCGCCTGCACCACCTTCGACGGGAAGCACGGATCGATCGACCCGTAGCGGCTGCCGGCCTCCCACAGTTCCTCGCTGGTGACGTCGGAGAACACGATCTGGCGCGGGGGCACGCCCAGCGTCTCGAAGTAGGCGCGCCACAGCGGCGCGGTCGAGTACATGTTCAGCACCCGCGGCATGCCGATGCGCAAGCCGGCCCGCCGCGACGCGCCGTCCGAGCGCTCGAAGCCGCGCGCCGCGCGGGCGCGCCAGGGCAGCAGCGCCGCCGTTGCCCAGCCGCGCGAGCGCCGCCCCGGATCGACGGGCGAGCCCGCCTCAGGCAGCGGCCGCGGCGCGGCCCCCGCCTTGAAGGCCAGGCCGGCCTCGTAGTCGACCAGGTTGGGGAACTGCGCCTTCAGCGACTTGCGGTGCGACACCAGCGCCTTGAGCGCGTCCTTGGACTCGACGGTCCCGTGCTCGCAGGAGAAACCGGCGATGTAGCGGCTGTTGCGGCCCTGCGGGGTCGCCGCGTCGATGAAGGTGCGCCGGCAGGCGTTGGCGCAAAAGTGGCAGACGGTGCCCTCGTCGTTGCGGGACGTCCAGGCCAGGCCGATCGCCGCGTCCACGCCGACGAAGCGGCTGTGGCCGCGCCGCGCGACGATGCGTCGCGCCTCCAGCGCCGCGCCGATGGCGCCGGCCTCGCCGCAGTGCGGATGCACGCGCACGATCGCGCCGGGCACGCGCTCGACGAGGTAGTCGTGCTGCGCCTTCACCGCGGCCAGGTTGTGCTGCGTCCCGCCCTGCAGCACGAAGACGCGGCCAAGCTCCGCCAGCCGCGGCATCTGCACGACGTACTGCCAGATGTTCTTCGGCAGCACCAGCGCGAGGCCGGCCATCAGTTCCTCCTTGCCGTAGCCCTCCTTCTGGAAGGTGACGCGGTCGGTGTCGAGGAACACGGCACAGCCGTAGTTGAAGCGCGGGCTCATCCGCGCGCGGAAGGCCAGCGCCGCGTAGTCGGAGAGCGCGACGCCGAACTGGCTCGCCATCGCCTGCAGCAGCATGCCGTTGCCGGCCGAGCACTGGTTGGACAGGCGGAAGTTGCGGATCTCGCCGCCGGCCATGAACAGCACCTTGATGTCCTGGCCGCCGACGTCGCAGACCACGTCGACATCGTCGAAGGCCTGCCGCGCCGACATCATGTGCGCCACCGTCTCGACGATGTTGGCGTCGACCTCGAGCGTCTCCTCCAGCAGGTCCGCCGCGTATCCGGTCGCGCCGGCGCCCAGCACCTCCAGCGCCGCGCCCTGCCCGGCCACGAAGCCGCGCACGCGGCGCAGGATCTCCCGCACGTCGGCGAGCGGGTTGCCGCGCGAGAGCTGGTAGTCCTTGAACAGGACCTCGCCGCCCTCGTCGACCAGCACCGCCTTGGACGAGGTCGACCCGCCGTCGATGCCGAGGAACGCGCGCACCCGCTGGCCCGGCGAGAAGACTGCCGGCACGAACGGCGCCTGGCGGAAGCGCTCGATGAAGGCGTCGCGCTCTTCGTCGCTGGCCACCAGCCCGGGTCCTTGCGCCGGCAGCACGCGCGCGCCGCGGCCACGCGCGATCGAGGCGCGCAGCGC
>NZ_VOSR01001005.1:0-1216 GCF_007997345.1 Mitsuaria sp. TWR114 | reverse complement strand
GCGCCGGCGGCGACATCGAGGCGTCGCCGCCCGGGGTGCCCTGACAGTTCTTACAGATGTCCGAAGCGGGCCGCCCTCCTCACAATGGCCCGATCCTCAGGAGGGCGTCAGCCACAGCCGCTGACCTCCCTCGGACACGTCGGCCCTGACGGCCGTCACCCGGGCTCCAGCCACGCACGCCTCCCTCCGCGAGGTCCCGTGAAGGTCATGGAACGTCCAAGCCCTCGAGCGCGCGGGTCCTGCCGACCCTCCCGTCCAGGCGCGCACGCGCCTGCCGCTCTCCCTCATTCATTCTTCAAAGGACAGTTCCATGACCTCATCGATTCGATGGACCTCCCGGCGCGCGTGGCTCCGGATCCTGTCGGGCCTGGCCCTGCTCGCGGGGGCCGCGCTGGCCCACGCGGCACCGGCGGCGCGCTCGGTGCCCAGCTGCACGAAGGTCTCGGTCAACGCCACCATCGACGTGCCCGCGGGCACCACCTGGGACGGCGTGGCGAAGTACGGCAAGTGGGTCTGCCTCGTGGGAAGCCCGTCCAACATGAAGGGCACCCAGAGCGAGAGCCAGATCCCCATGTTCAAGCTGAACAATGGGGCGACGCTGAAGAACGTCGTGATCGGCGACGGCGCGCTGGGCTCGGGCACCAACCTCGCGGCCGGCGGGGCGGACGGGGTCCACTGCCATGGCGTGTGCAACATCACCAACGTGTACTGGGCCGATGTGGGCGAAGACGCGGCGACGCTGCTCAAGCTCAGCGGCGTCACCAGCAAGCTGACCATCTCCGGCGGTGCCGCCTTCAAGGCCGCCGACAAGGTCTTCCAGCACAACGGCGACGGCACGCTGGTCATCTCCGACTTCTATGCCGACAACGTGGGCAAGCTCTACCGCTCCTGCGGCAACTGCTCGACCCAGTACGCGCGCAAGGCGACCGTCTCCGGCGTCCGGCTGGGCACCTTGAACGTGGCCGCGGTGGGCGTGAACAGCAGCTACGACAGCAAGTCCGGCATCTCCGGGCAGTACGACGTGGCCACGATCGTCGACCTGGTCTACGCCGGCTCCAAGACCCGGTGCGACACCTACGTGGGCACGGGCAAGGGCAGCGATCCTCCCAGGGACACCGATGCGAGCCACATCGCGCGCAGCTGCGTCTTCAAGTGATGCGTGGGCGCCTGGCCTTCGCGCGCTGGGCGAGCCGGTCGGCGCCGGTTGCGGCGGCGA
>NZ_VOSR01001004.1:0-1339 GCF_007997345.1 Mitsuaria sp. TWR114 | reverse complement strand
AGCAGGCCGACGATCGCCGACACCGCCACCGCGGGCAGCGACAGCATCAGGCACATCATGAGGGCTTCGGACGTGAGGCGGATGATGTTCTCGTAATGCATGGCGGGTTCCGGTCGGAGCGCCCCGGAGCGGGGACGCAGGGAGGCGCGAGGCACGCGAGGGACGCCCGTGGGGGCGGCCATCGGCGCGGAGCAGTGGCAGATCAGCGGTAGGTCAGCACCAGCCCGTGGATGAGCTTGGGCCAGCCGTCCAGCACGATGAACAGCAGCAGCTTGAACGGGATCGCGACGTTGGTCGGCGTGACCTGCGACAGGCCCATCGCCAGCAGCACGTTGGCGATCACCAGGTCGATGACGACGAAGGCCAGGTAGAGCAGGAAGCCGATGCGGAAGGCTGCCGAGAGTTCGGTCAGCAGGAAGGCCGGCGCCAGCACCAGCAGGTCGTCCTTCTTGAGCTGCGCGGCGCGCTCGGCCGGCCAGATGGCGGCGGCGGACTTCAGGAAGAAGGCCTTCTCGGCCGGATCGGCGTGTTTGTCGAGGAAGCGGCGGAAGGGCTCGCGCGCGGCGTCGGCGGCGCCCAGCAGCTGCTGCGCGTTGGACTGCGTCGCCGAGGTCGAGGCGCCGCGCATCTGCTCCGAGGCCTCCATCAGCACCGGCGCCATGATGTAGCAGGACACGATCATCGCCACGCCGTTCAGGACCATGTTGGGCGGCACCTGCTGCACGCCGATGGCGTTGCGCAGCAGGCCCAGCACGACGGCGATCTTGGTGTACGAGGTCACCACCATCGCGGCGAACGGCAGCACCGCCATCGCCGCCAGCACCAGGAACAGCGAGACCGGATCGGTGCTCGGCAACGGCATCATGACGACAGCCCCGGGGTCAGGCCGGTGGAGGCCGCGGCGCCGCCGGACGTCACGCCCAGGCCCAGGCCCATCCGCACGATGCGCACGCCGAGCTGGTCGCCGATCGCCACCAGCTGGCCCAGGCCGAGCGTCTGCCCATGGCAGACCAGGCGCACCGTCGCCTCGGGCAGCGGCACGTCGAGCTCGATGACGGCGCCTTCGCCGAGGCTGGCCAGCTCGCCCAGCGCGATGCGGGCGCTGTCGATCTCGAAGGACACCGGCACCTGCAGATGCTCCAGCCCTTCGGCCGGCGGCATGGCCAGCGGCGCGGCGGCCGCCTCGTCGACGAGGCGGGGCGGGGCCGCGAGGTGGGCGCGGGAGGCATCGAGGTCGAGGTCGGCAGTGGCTTGCATCGTGATTCCCAGTCCGAATTTCAAGGTGACGCGCCAGCGCGGTCCGGCGCGACGAGCGGCGCCGGCCAGCACCACGTCGCCG
>NZ_VOSR01001003.1:0-1860 GCF_007997345.1 Mitsuaria sp. TWR114 | reverse complement strand
GCAGCGCCTGCAGCGCGACGGCCGCGAACTCGGGCGTGCCGGCGAAGGCGACGCGCAGGCCGTCGGGGGTCGGGGCGTCGGCCATCAGCGCTTGGCGTCCTCGCGGGCCTTCTTCACCAGCTTGGTCTTGATGCGCTCGCGCTTGAGCGGGCTCAGGTATTCGACGAACACCTTGCCGGCCAGGTGGTCCATCTCGTGCTGCACGCAGACGGCCAGCAGGCCCTCGGCGTCGAACTGGAAGGTGTGGCCGTCGCGGTCCAGCGCCTGCACGGTGACCTTCTTGTGACGCATGACCTTGTCGTAGATGGTCGGCACCGAGAGGCAGCCCTCCTCGCCTTCCATCATTTCCTCGCTGCGCGCGACCAGTTCCGGGTTGATCAGCACCAGCGGCTGGTTGCGTTCCTCGGAGACGTCCATCACCAGCAGGCGCTCGTGCACGTCCACCTGCGTGGCGGCGAGGCCGACGCCGTCAGCGTCGTACATCGTCTCCAGCATGTCGTCAGCCAGCGCGCGGATGCGGTCGTCGACGGCGGTGATCGGCTTGGCGACGGTGTGCAGGCGCGGATCGGGGTATCGAAGAATGGAAAGTTTCGCCATGGTGGGGACGCGGAGGGTGGTGGACCGCTGTGGACGGCGCACAACGCCTGTTTGTAAGGGCTTGCAAGGGACGGCGGGCACCTTCATTGCGGGTGCCCCTGAACCGGGGCAGAATCGCCGCCAGCGAGAAGGTCGATTTTCGCCGATTTGGCGGACTGCACGGCCCTCGTCACAAAAGCGCCATTGGCCACGAGGGGCCTTCGATCTCGGCGCGGGAGAACAAGTAATGACGCAAAGGCGGCCGCTGGGCTTGACGACGATTTTTGCAGCCCTGCTGGCGGCCTCTGCCGCCACGACGTCCTTCGCGGCAGGCAACTACCCCATCACGCCCGACCAGCGCCAGACCGCCCAGCAGGTCGCGCAGGCCGGTGTGCCGTTGTCGGAGCTGGCGCCGAACGCGCCCGACACCTACACCGTCAAGTCGGGCGACACGCTCTGGGCCATCTCCGGCCTGTTCCTGAAGAGCCCGTGGCGCTGGCCTGAGCTCTGGGGCATGAACACCGACCAGATCCGCAACCCCCACCTGATCTACCCGGGCCAGGTGCTGATGCTGATCAAGTCCGACGGCCGCGCGCGGCTGCAGGTGGGTCGCGATGTCGGCGGCGCGGCCGGCGGCACGGTCAAGCTCTCGCCGCGCGTGCGCGCCGAGTCGCTGTACGACGGCTCCATCGCCGCGATCCCGCAGCACCTGATCGAGCCCTTCCTCAACGAGGCGGTCGTCCTGAACGGCAACGAACTGGCGACGGCCCCCCGCATCGTCTCGGCGCAGGAAAACCGCGTCTGGATGACCAAGGGCGACCGGGCCTATGTGCGAGGCAACCTGACGCCCGATATCGATGCCTACCGCGTGTTCCGAGAGCCGCGCCCGCTGCGCGACCCGGTGTCCAAGGAAGTGCTGGGCTACGAGGCCGTCTATGTCGGCACCGCGGACCTGACCCGCGCCGGCACGCCCGCGACGGCTAGCACCAAGGAAGTCCCCGCGACGCTAACGCTGACGCTGAACCGCCTGGAAGCGCAGCCCGGCGACCGGATCGCGCCGATTCCGCCGCGCTCCTACACGAGCTATGTGCCGCACGCGCCGGCTGGCGCGATCGATGGCTACATCGTGTCCATCTACGGCGACGCGATCACCGCGGGCCAGAACCAGATCGTCGCGCTCAACAAGGGCAGCCGCGATGGCCTGGAGCGCGGCCATGTGCTGGCGCTCTGGCACAGCGGCCGTGTCGTGCGCGATCCGACGACGCCCCGCCGCGAGGAAGTGAA
>NZ_VOSR01001002.1:0-1525 GCF_007997345.1 Mitsuaria sp. TWR114 | reverse complement strand
CGAGCAGCTCGCCATAGAACTGCCCGACGGCCTGCAGCGGATACCAGCTGCGCAGCGGCTTGACCGTCCCGTAGACGCAGCGCTCGGTCTCCTCGGCGAAGGTGCCGAACATCCGGTCCCAGATCACCAGCACCGCGCCGTAGTTCTTGTCCAGGTAGCCAGGATTCACCGCGTGGTGCACCCGGTGGTTGGAGGGCGTCGAGAACACGCGGTCCAGCCAGCCGAGGCGGCCGATGAGCTCGGTGTGGATCCAGAACTGGTACAGCAGCACGAACAGCCCGGCGCCCAGGTACAGGTCGACCGGCAGCCCCAGCAGCGCCATCGGCAGGAAGAAGGGCGCGCCCATCACCGCGTAGAAGCTCTCCTGGCGCAGCGCGGTCGTCAGGTTGAAATGCTCGCTCTGGTGATGCACTGCATGCGCGGCCCAGAACAGCGCGCTCTCGTGGCTGACGCGATGCAGCCAGTAGTCGCAGAAGTCGTAGACCACGATCGCGACCACCCATCCCCACGCGCCCGACCAGGTCGAGGCCGGCAGCAGCGCAAGGTGCGGCAGCGCCCAGGCGTACAGGCCGCTCTGGAACAGCGGGGTCACCGCCGCTACGGCCAGGCTCAGCACGCCCTGGCTGAGGCTGCTGATCGCATCGGGCAGCCGGTAGTTGTCGCGGCCGGTGAGCCGGCCCCACAGCCATTCAAGCGCGATGCAGAGCCCGAACAGCGGGACGGCGATGAGGAGAACGCGATGCATGGCGGGCGGTGGCGGAAGTCGGTGACAGGCGCAGTGATGGGAGCAGTGATGGAAGCAGCGACGGGAGCAGTGGCGGCGAGCGGTGACGAGGAGCGGTGGCGACGGACCTGCGACCGCTCAGAAGCGATGCCACAGGCTCAGGCTGAAGGTCTGCTGCGACTTCGAGTTGGTCAGCGGTGACCGCGCCGCGTCGCCGACCAGGCGCGCGTTGAGCCACTGCCCGCTGACGGACCAGCGCTCGGAGAACTTGTGCTCGCCGCTCAGCGCCACGCTCCAGTCCATCATCCCGGCACGCGGGCGCCACTCGGGCAGGCCGCTGGCGAGCGACTCGCCGGGACCGACGCCGTAGCTGCTGCGCAGGTGCGCGCCGTTGGCCGCGGTCGCTGCCAGCGTCACCGCGATCAGGTCGTCGCCGACGGGGAGGCCGGAGGTGATGCCGAGCTCCAGCAACTGCCCGTCGTGATGACGTGCGCTGCCCCAGGACAGGCCCGATTGCAGCAGCAGCCACGGCGCGCCTGGACGTTGGCGAAGGCTTCGGTGGTGACGCGCGGCCCTAGCCGGTCGATGCCGTTTGGCGTGAATCGCGACGGGCGGCCGAACTGCGGCCAGAGCCGGGCGCCGACCTGCCAGGTCCTGGCGGCCTCGGCGCCGGCGAGCAGCGGAACGAGATTCCAGCCGACGCCCAGGTCGGTCGACACGAAGGCGCCGCTGGGCGCGAGGTATTCCAGCGCCGGCAGGAGGTCGTCGCTGCGCGAGCGGCTGCCCGGCGCCGACGGCCAG
>NZ_VOSR01001001.1:0-1223 GCF_007997345.1 Mitsuaria sp. TWR114 | reverse complement strand
GGGTCGTGTCTCCATGAGGCCTCGCTGCTGGCTGTTCCTGTGGTCTTCTCCCGGCCGCGTCAGCGCGGCGGCGGGCGCGGCGGCGGCGCGCTGCATCGTCGCGGCGGTGCATGAGCAGCAGGCCGGCCGCTCGCGCGCGCTGGTCACGGCGCCCATCCACAAGGAAGCGCTGCATGCCGGCGGCATCGACCATCCCGGCCACACCGAGCTGCTGCAGGCGCTCTGCGCCGACGCGCAAGGGCAACTGCCGCCGGTGCGCATGATGCTGGCCAACGACGAACTGCGGGTGGTGCTGGTGACCATCCATGTGGCCCTGCGCCAGGCGGTCGACCAGATCACGACGGGGCGAGTGCTGCAGACCCTGCGCATCACCGACGCCGCGCTGCGCCGCGCCGGCCTGGACGCGCCGCGCATCGCCGTGGCGGGCCTGAATCCGCACGCCGGTGAGGGCGGCCTGTTCGGCACCGAGGAGATCGAGCACATCGCGCCGGCGATCGCGCAGGCGCGGACGCTGGGCATCGATGCCCACGGACCGTTCGCGCCGGACACGGTGTTCATGCGCGCGCGCCACGCGCCGCCGCGGCACGTCGGCGAGTTCGATGCGGTCGTGGCGATGACCCACGACCAGGGGCTGATTCCGGTGAAGTACCTGGGCGTGGAGGAGGGCGTCAACGTGACCCTGGGCCTGCCGCTGGTGCGGACCAGCCCGGATCACGGCACCGCGTTCGACATCGCCGGCACCGGCCGCGCGGACCCGTCCAGCATGGCCGCGGCGATCCGCATGGCGCGCGCGATGTCGGCCTGAGCGGCGTCCTCGTCGCTGCGTGGCCCCGCTCCCCCTCAGGAGGGAGCGGGCTACGGTGGAACTGCCTTCGGGCCGCGCCCATAATTCCCGCCATCCAAATCGACAGGGGGAGCCAGATGGAGATCGGAAAGACGAGGCGGTGGCAGTGGCTGGTCGCGCTGGCGCTGGCCGGCGTGATGCAGTTCGCTGCGCTGGGCACGGCGGCGGCGCAGGAGGTCAATCAGGCGCTGAACGTCTGGTTCGACGTGCTGTTCGACGAGAACGGCCAGGTCAAGGAGATCACGCCGGTCGACGAGGCGTCGCAGTCGCCGGGCTTCTGGAAGCAGATGACGGCCCGGCTGCAGAAGGCCAAGATCCCGCCGCGCCAGGAGGAGGGCCGCAACGCCACCTTCCGCACCGGCGTCGTGCTCTACCTGGC
>NZ_VOSR01001000.1:0-2248 GCF_007997345.1 Mitsuaria sp. TWR114 | reverse complement strand
ACGGCAGTCACGGCGCCGCGCGTCCGCGGCCTGCGCCGCCGCTCGCGGCGGCATCACCTCGGCCATCTCGAGGTTGTGCCCATGCACGTGGGCGCCGGGCTCGATCGGCGCGCTGGCCAGGCCGATGGGCTGGCCGTACTTGAGCACCAGCTCGCCGCGCCCGATCGCGCGCAGCGCGACCTTGTGCCCGGCCTCGATCGGTGCCAGCACTTGCAGCGTGGGCCCGTGGGAGCGGGCGATGCGTGCGCCGGCGGGCAGCGCGAACCGCGCGACCGCGATGTTGTCGTCCGGATGCAGGACGATCAGCGACGAGGCCGACAGGGCGCCCGGATCCGCGGCGGCGTCTTCGCCCGGCGATTCAGTCGACATGGAACACCTGCTCCATCGCGGCCCAGTGCTCGCCCTCGGCCCGGCTGTCCAGCGGCCGCTGGCAGGGGCCGCAGAAGGTCCACCAGCGCTGGGTCTCGGGGTCCGCGGCGATGGCGGCCATGTCGGCCGCATAGTCGCTGCCGTGGTACTCCCAGTAACCGAACAGCAGGTTCTCCGGCTCGCGCAGGAAGATGCTGTAGTTGCGCACGTTCGACGCCGCCAGCCGGGCCAGCACCGCCGGCCAGACGGCCGCGTGCAGGCGCTTGTATTCGGCGATGTGCTCCGGCGCGATGCCGATCACCATGCCCATGCGTTCCATGTCCTGCTCCTTGATCACGAGGTCCTGAGGGCGGTCCGCAGCCGCGACTGGGACAGCGCCGGCACATGCCGCCGCGCCAGCTCGACCACCGGCAGCAGGCGGCGGGCCTTCTTGCTCGCGTGGTTCTGCGCGATGTCGGCGAGCCGGTGCTCGAGGAAGGGGTTGAGCAAGCGGTCGCGCAGGCCGTCCAGGTAGACGAGCGCCTCCTCGCCTTGCCCGAGCGCGGCCAGCACCGGCAGCACCTCCTCCTGCCAGGTGTCCTCGAGCGGCTGGCGCAGCGCGGGGTCTTCCATGGCCTGCCGCACCGTCATGTCCGGCGCCCGGTCGAGGACGCGCCAGAGCTCCGCCAGCATCGTGTGGCCCAGGTTCAGCAGGAACAGCTTGAGCCGTTCATGGCGCGCGAGGTCCTCGGTCACGATGAGCGCCGGGTGCCGGCACGGCAGCTGCAGGCCCGGCTGGGCCTGCACGGCCCACAGCGCATAGGGCTCGGCCACCGCGCCGACCGGCTCCAGCGCCTGGGCCACGATGCGGTCGACCAGCGAGCTGGCCCAGACGACGTGGCCGAGCAGCCAGTCGATGAAGGCCGGCGGGCAGTGCCAGGACCGCGCCAGGGCCACCACCAGGTCGCCCAGGACGGCGCCGTTGCGCGAGACCAGCTCGCAGGGCAGCAGCGTCAGCCCGGCGTCCGGGGCCGCCTGCCAGCGGTCGTGCAGCAGCACCAGCAGCCGGGCCGGGAAGGCCTCGGGCGCGGGCGCCGCGTCGGCCAGCAGCGCCGGGCCGTCGCGCAGCGACAGCGCCCAGCCCTCGTCGCCGGTGTTGGACACGATCACTCGCACCGGTCCGCGCACGCGCTCGCGCACCGCGGGCCAGTCGGCGGCGGCATGCAGGGCCTCGCGCACCGAGCGGCAGATCCGTTGCGTCTCCACCGGGATGCCGCCGACCAGACCGCGCAGCACGACGGGAAACCCCTGCGCGCGGGCCAGTTCCCGCGCGCGGCGGGTGCTGGCCGGATGGTCGGTGCTCTGCACCACGGTGATGCCGCCCAGCGCGTCGCCGGTCTCCGCCGCCTCGCTGACGAGCAGGTCCACATGGGCCTGCAGGAAGCGCCCGGTGCCGAATTGAAGGATCGGCGGCGCACCGTCCAGGCCAGGGCTCAGCATTCGACCAGCGCCTTGATCACGCCTTGCCCGGGATCGAGCAGGTCGGGGAAGCGCGCCGGCAGGTCGCCCAGCGCCAGGCGATGCGTCGCCAGCGCGGCATGCGGCACCTGGCCCGCGCGCATCGCGGCGATCACGGTGTCGAAGTCCTCCATCGTGGCGTTGCGGCTGCTGAGCAGCGTGGCCTCGCGCTTGTGGAACTCCGGATCGGAGAAGCGGATGTCGCCCTGCACGATGGACAGCAGCACGTAGCGGCCGCCATGCGCGATGAAACGGAAGCCGCGCTCCATCGCCTGCGGATTGCCGGTGGCGTCGAACACCACGTCGAAGAACTCGCCGTCGGTCAGCCGCGCGAGTTCGGCCTCGTCGCCGTCGCCCAGCGTCACCGCGGCCGCGATGCCGG
>NZ_VOSR01000100.1:0-12846 GCF_007997345.1 Mitsuaria sp. TWR114 | reverse complement strand
CCGCGCTGCTGGCGCGCGAGCGCCCCGACTTCGAGCTGGTGCTGGCCGGCGACGGCGAGCTGCGCGCCGCCATCGAGACCCGCATCGCCGAGCTGAACCTGCAGCGCACGGTGCGCATCACCGGCTGGATCGGCAGCGACCAGGTCCGCGCCGAGCTGATGGCCGCGCGGGCGCTGGTGCTGGCGAGCTTCGCCGAGGGCCTGCCCGTCGTGGCGATGGAGGCGATGGCGCTGGGCCGTCCGGTCGTGAGCACGTCCATCGCCGGCATCCCCGAGTTGATCGTGCCGGGCACGCATGGCTGGCTGGTGCCCGCGGGCGACGCGCCGGCGCTGGCCGAGGCGATGCGCGAGTGCCTGGACTGCGACGACGCACGCCTGCGCCAGATGGCCGAGGCCGCGCGCACCCGCGTGCTCGCCCGCCACGACGTGGACACCGAGGCCTCGCGCCTGCTCCGTCTCTTCAGCGAGTACGCCCATGCTTGACACCGTCCTGGCCGTCGTCAACGGGCTGCTGCTGGCCGGCACCGCGCTGCTGGTGCTGCCCGCGCTGCTGCTGCTGGTCCAGATCGTGCTGGCATTGCGGCAGCCGCCGCCCTTGCCCGCGCAGCCGCGGCCCGCGCGCATCGCGGTGCTGATTCCCGCCCACAACGAGGGCCACGGCGTGCGCGCGACCATCATGCAGACGCTGTCGCAACTGGGGCCCGATGACCGCGTCCTGGTGGTGGCCGACAACTGCAACGACGACACCGCCGCGCAGGCGCGGCTGGTGGGCGCCGAGGTCGTCGAGCGCCACGATGCGGAGCGCCGCGGCAAGGGCTACGCGCTGGACTTCGGCGTGCGACACCTGGAGATGCTGGCGCAGCACGAGGGCCATGCGCCGGACGTCGTCCTGGTGCTGGATGCGGATTGCGTGCTGTCGCCGGGGTTGATCCCGCGCGTGGCCGGCCTGGCGCAGGCGCATGGCCGGCCGGTGCAGGCGAGCTACCTGATGCACGCCCCCACGCCCGGCCTGAAGGCGCGGGTGGCGGAATTCGCGATGCGGGTGAAGAACCTGGCACGCTCGCGCGGCATGTTCCGGCTGGGACTGCCCTGCCAGCTGCTGGGCACGGGCATGGCTTTTCCCTGGGCGGTGGCGCTGCGCGCGCCGCTGGCCAGCGGCCATTTGGCCGAGGACATGCAGCTGGGCGTGCGGCTGGCCCGCGACGGCACGCCGCCGCTGTTCTGCGAGGACGTGCTGGTGACCAGCGTCTTCGCCGCCAGCCAGGAAGGCGAACGCAGCCAGCGCACGCGCTGGGAGCACGGCCATCTCTCGCTGCTGGTGGGCGAGGGCCCGAAGCTGCTGTTGGAGGCGCTGCGGCGCGGCCGCCTCGCGCAGGCGATGCTGGTGATGGACATGCTGGTGCCGCCGCTGGCCTTGCTGGCCGGGCTGCTGGTCGTGGCCACGCTGGCGCAGGCGATCTGGGCGCTGCTGACCGGCTGGGTGGCGGGGCTGGTCGTCGCGCTGCTGGGCGTGGCGGCGCTGCTGGTCGCGATCGTCGCGGCGCGCCATCGCTTCGCCGCCGAGCTGATCGGACTGGGCGAGCTGCTGAAGGCGCCGGTCTACGTGCTGGCCAAGCTGCCCATCTACCTGAGCTTCGTCGTGCGCCGCCAGACCGAATGGGTGCGCACCAAGCGCGATCACTGAGACGCGGCCCCGCACCATGACGGATCTCCACAGTTCCACCTCCCGTACCGCCACCCCAGGCGGTCCGACCTGGATCGACCGCTGGCGCGCGATCCTGGGTGCGCTCACGGTCGTGGCGGATGAACGCGGCGTCGAGGACGAGCTGCTGCGGGCCATGACCGCCGGCGGCCCGGGCGGTGTCGACCGCCCGCGCGTGGTTGCCTTCGTCAACGCGCATGCGATGAACTCGGCGGTGACCGATGCCGGTTTCGCCGATGCCGTGGCGCAGGCCGACTGGGTGCTGCGAGACGGCTCGGGCATGCGCATGCTGATGGACCGGCTGGGCCGCGCGCCCGGCTTGAACCTCAACGGCACCGACCTGATCCCGCGCATCGTCGCGCGTCACGCCGGCCGGCGCATCCTGGTGCTGGGCACGCGCGATCCGCAGCTGTCCGTGGCGGCGGCGCGGATCCGCGACGAGCTCGCGCCCGGCGCCGTGGTCGAGGCGCTGGACGGGTTCCAGGCGCCGGAGGCCTACCTCGCGCTGGCCCGCGCCTTCGCACCCGACCTGGTCGTGCTGGGCATGGGCATGCCCAAGCAGGAGCAGGTCGCGCAGCAACTCCGCCGCGCGCTGGCGCACCCCTGCGTGATCGTGTGCGGCGGCGCCATCCTCGACTTCCTGGGCGGTGGCGCGACGCGCGCGCCGGCCTGGATGCGTCGCCTGGGCATCGAGTGGCTGTACCGCCTGGCGCGCGAGCCGCGCCGGCTGTTCAAGCGCTACGTGCTCGGCAATCCCCTGTTCCTGTCAAGGGCCCGGCGTTATGCCGCGGCCGTCGGCCGGCGGCGCTCGTCAGCCTGACATGCCAGCGATGCCCCTCGCCCGTTCCGGAGGAAATTCCCATGTCCCAGCCTGAGCCGATCGTTCACGCCAATCCCCGCCAGCAGCACGTCATCGCCATCGACCTGGTGCGCTTCCTGGCCGCCGTGCTGGTGCTGTTCTCGCACCTGGCCTTCAGCATCGGCGACCGCCCCGACAGCCGGCCCTACGAGCTCAGCGGCGGCACCTTCGCGCAGCCGCTGATCCCGTGGTTGTCCTTCTACGGCTGGATCGGCGTGCAGGTGTTCTTCGTGATCTCGGGCATCGTGATCGCGTACTCGGCGCGCGGCGCGACGCCCTATGCCTTCCTGCGCAGCCGCGTGGTGCGCCTGGTGCCGGCGGCCTGGGTGTGCTCGACGCTGACGCTGGGGGTGCTGGCCTGGCACTACGGCGGCTTCACCACCGACCTGATGCGGGGTTATCGCCACAGCATGCTGTTCATGCCCTGGTACCCGTGGATCGACAACGTCTTCTGGACGCTGGGCGTGGAGATCTTCTTCTACGCGTCGGTGGGCGTGCTGATCTGGCGCGGCAAGGAACGCGCCATCGGCCGGCTGGCCGCGGCACTGGCCTGGATCTGCCTGGCCTACTGGGCGGCCAACACGCTGGGCCAGACCGGCGCGGTGCCGGCGCTGGCGGTGCTGCACAAGACGCTGCCCTACCTGGTGGAGCGCGTGCTGGAGCTGCTGCTGGTCAAGCACGGCGCGTTCTTCGCCGCCGGCATCTTCATCTGGGCCGTGCTGATCGACGGCCAGAAGCGACCGTCCTGGGCGACGCTGGCCGCGACGCTGGCGGCCTGCGTGGTCCAGATCTTCTGGACCAACGTCGATGCCAACGGCCCGCGCACCAACCCCTGGTGGCCCGCGCTGGCGATCTGGCTGGTCAGCCTGGCCGTGATCTTGCTTGGCATCCGGCACAACGCGGCCTGGCGCTCGAGCAAGTCGCTGGTGAGCCTGCTGCGCGTGCTGGGCTTGATGACCTACCCGCTGTACCTGGTGCACCAGAACATCGGCGCGGTCGCGATGGGGCAGCTGCGCCGCGTGGGCGTGGAGCCCGCGATGGCGCTGGTGATCGCCTCGCTGGCGGTGCTGCTGCTGAGCTGGCTGGTGGTGACCTATGCCGAGCCGGTGGTCAAGCGCTGGGTGGGTGGCGTGATGGACCTGGTCCGCCTGCGCCTGACGGGGGCACGGGCGGCGGCGGCGCCCCGCTCCAAGGGTTGATTCGAGGAGGGGTACTGGCTTCATGGACATCGATCTGCTGATCTCGAAGATTCACCGCAAGCTGGTCTACAAGCTCGCGCCACGGCTGGTGCCGGGGCAGGTGCGTGCGCTGCAGCGGCTCAACGAGACCGCCACCGGGCCGGTCGTCGCGCCGGGCGGCCCGGTCGTGTCGCTCACGACCTACGGCCCGCGCATCGACACCGTCCACCTGACGATCGAGAGCATCGGCCGCGGCCGGCTCAAGCCCTCGCGGCTGATCCTGTGGCTGGACGACGCGGCGCGCTTCAAGGACCTGCCGGAGGGACTGCGACGGCTGAAGGCGCGTGGGCTGGAGGTGCACCTCACCGACAACCTCGGTCCGCACACGAAGTACTACCCCTACGTGGCCTCGCAGGCGCATCACGAAGTGCCGCTGGTCACCGCCGACGACGACATCGTCTATCCGCGCTGGTGGCTGCGTCGCCTGTGGGAGGCCTACCGCGCCGCGCCGGACCAGATCAGCTGCTACCGCGCCCACGTGGTGGCGCTGCAGGACCCGGACGGGACCGCCATCCGCCCATACCGGGAATGGCCGCCGTGCGGCAGCCGGGAGCCGCGCTGGCGCCATTTCGCCACCGGCGTGTCGGGGGTGATCTATCCGCCGCAGTTCCTGGACTTCATGCACGCGCAGGGCGATGCGTTCAAGGCCTGCTGCCCCAAGGCGGACGACATCTGGCTGCACGCGATGGCGCTGCGCGCGGGACTGCGAGTGCGCCAGCTCGGCCGGCTGCCGCGCTACTTCGAGGGGCTGCCCGGCACGCACGACCAGGGGCTGGTGCACTTCAACAGCTTCAACGGCGGCAACGACCGCCAGGTCGCCGCGACCTATGTCGCCGACGACCTGCGCAAGATGGCGCAGGAGCCGGCCTGAGCCGGCCCGCGTCCAGAGATCCGGAACGCGCGCGTGTCCATCCTGCACAACATCAAATGGGCGGCCTTCTCGCAGCTGGCCCGCATCGGCTCGCAGATCGCCAGCGTGACGCTGCTGGCGCGGCTGCTGTCGCCGTCGGACTACGGGCTGCTGGCGATCGCGGCGATCTTCACCAACTTCGCGATGCTGTTCCGCGACTTCGGCACCGGCTCGGCGCTGATCCAGCGCCAGACGCTGACCGAGGGCCTCAAGGCCTCGGTGTTCTGGCTCAACATGGCGCTGGGCGGCCTGATCTGCCTGACCCTGATGGCGGCGTCGCCCGCCGTGGCGCATTTCTACGACGCCCCGACGCTGGTGCCGGTGCTGTGCCTGATGGCGCTGTCCTTCCCGGTGGCGTGCAGCAGCATCGTCCACCAGTCGCTGCTGGAGCGGGCGTCGCAGTTCAAGCGCATCGCCGCGGTGGAGAGCGTCGCCGTGGTGCTGGCGCTGCTGGCCGCGGTCGGCGCCGCGCTGGCCGGCTGGGGCGTGTACGCGCTGGTGGCGCAGACCCTGGTGGCCGCGACGGTGCAGGGCGCGATGCTGTGGGCGATGTCGGACTGGCGGCCCGCGCCGCGGCCGCGCTGGGACGGGCTGAGGGAGATCTCGGGCTACAGCGGCAACGTGTCCGCGTTCCAGTTCGTCAACTACTTCGCCCGCAACGCCGACAGCTTCATCATCGGCAAGGTGCTGGGCTCGGCGGTGCTGGGCCTGTACAGCGTGGCCTACCGGCTGATGCTGTTCCCGGTGCAGAACATCAGCCACGTCGTGGCCCGCGCGGTGTTCCCGCTGCTGACGCAGGCGCACCAGCAGGGCGGTCGCGCGCAGATGGCCGAGGTGTACCTGCGCTCGCTGGGCGTGATCACCTTCGGCACCGCGCCGGTGATGGCCGCGCTCTGGTTCTTCCGCGAGCCGACGGTGGCCGTGGTCTTCGGCGCGAAGTGGGCCGGCGCCGAGGTGCTGCTCGCGTGGCTGGCGCCCACCGGCTTCATCCAGTCGGTGCTGAGCACCTCGGGCAGCGCCTTCCTGGCCACCGGTCAGGCCGGGCTGATGCTGCGCTATGGCGTGATCGGCTCGGTGCTGCAGGTCGCGTCCTTCGCCGCGGGCATCCATTTCGGCGTGGTGGGGCTGACGCAGGCCTACCTGATCGCCACCGTGCTCAACCTGCTGCTGACGATGGCCGCGGTGCTGCGCCTGCTCGAGACCGGCCCGGCGCCGCTGCTGCGGGCGATCGGCTACCAGGTGCTCGCGGCGCTGGCCGCCGGCGTGCTGGTCTGGGGCGGCGACCGCTGGATCTTCGGCCACGCGGCGGCCGTGGGCCGGACCGGCCTGTGGCGCCTGGCCGCGCAGTACGCGCTCTTCGCCGCCTGCTACCTCGGCCTGATGGCCGTCCTCGCGCCGCAGAAGATGGCCTCGGTCAAGGCCATGTTCCGCGGCAAGCTGTCCCGTGCATCCTGAGGCGTCCCCGATGACTTCCCCTGTTCCCGCCACTGCCGATCCGCTCGACGAATCCCGGGCCACCGCCTCGGCCGCCGATGGCGCCATCCTGATGGTGTGCTTCACCTTCCCGCCCGAATTCGGCGGCGCGATCGTGCAGGCGCTGCGCCTGGGCGCCGAACTCCAGACGCGCGGCTGCGAGGTCGCCTTCCTGGCAGACAACGGCGACGCGCCGATGCCGACCTGCGGCACGAGTCCTTCGACCTCTATCGGCGCCGCACCTTCACCGCGGCGCGCTCCAACCTGCGCAAGCTGATCTGGACGCTGCGCATCGTGCTCTTCGCGCTGGCGCACCCCAAGTTCCGCGTCTTCCATTTCCACTCGGTGCAGGGGCCCGAGCTGCTGGCCATGCCGGTGCTGAAGTGGCTGGGTCGCAAGACCATCGTCAAGCTGACGCTGGCCGAGTCCGACGACCCCGCCACGCTGACGCGGCGCCGGCTGATGGGCAAGCTGTACCGCGCCTGTCTGGGCTCGGTGCACCGCTACATCGCGATCTCGCCCAGCCTCAAGCGCATGGCCTGCAGCGTGGGCGTGGCGCCCGAGCGGGTGCTGCTGGTGGCCAACGGCGTGGAGACCGCGCGCTATTACCTGCCCATGCCCGACGAGATCGCGCGCGCGCGCGCCGCGCTGGACATTCCCGAGGGCGTGCCGGTGATGGCGAGCATCGGCGCGGTCGAGCACCGCAAGGGCTACGACCTGCTGATCGCCGCCTTCGAGACCATCCGGCGCGAGCGGCCCGACGCGGTCCTGCTGATCATCGGGCCGGGCAACGAGGACACCAACCCCTTCCACGTCCAGCTGCAGCAGTACATGGCCGAGCGCGGCATCGGTGGCGTGCGTTTCCTGGGGCGGCGCGAGGACATCCACGAGATCCTGCGCGCGGTCGACCTGTTCGCGTTCTGCTCGCGCCAGGAGGGCTTCGGCACCGCCATCGTCGAGGCGATGTGCGCGGGGCTGGCCGTGGCGGTGATGGACATCCCGGAGATCACCGGCTGGATCGTCGGCGAGCGCCCGGACGCGGTGAACACGCCGTCGCGCGATCCGCAGGAGTTCGCGCGGCTGTGCCTGCAGCTGCTGGCGCAGCGCACGCCGGCCTCGTCGGCCGCCCTGGCGGAAAGCGCCGCGCGCGACTTCGGCATGGCCGCCATCGGCAACACCTACGAGGCCCTGTATGCGGAACTGCGCGGGCACTGAAACGATCAACACGGAGCACCCTCGATGAGCGCGGTCACCTTCCGCATCCAGCCCACCGGCAACCTGGGCAACCAGATGATGCAGCTGATGCTCGGGCATTCGCTGCGCTCGCGGATTCCGGAGCTCGACATCGTCGGCTACGACATGCCGCTGTGGTCGCTCAAGGGCGGCGAGGAACCGGCGCCGCGCGCCAAGCCGGTGGAATTGCGCGGCCACCTGATCGACATCGACGGCGTGGCCTCGCTGGTCAAGGCCGGCGTGCTGCGCGACATGAAGCTGGTGGGCATCGGCTCGCGCATGGCCAACTACCTGCCGCCCTCGGCCTACCAGGCGCTGTTCCCGGCGGGCCGGGCCGAGGTCGAGCGCCACGGCGACGACGAGTTGCTCATCAGCGTGCGGGGCGCCGAGATCCTCGGCCAGTGCCACCCGGACTACGGCCCGGTGCCGCCGGCCTATTACCGGCAACTGGCCCGCGAGACCGGCCTGCGTCCGGTGCTGTTCGGCCAGATCGAGGACGACTGGTACTCGCGCCTGCTGATGGAGGCGATGCCCGATGCGCGCGTCGTGCGCAGCCAGGGCGTGCTGGCGGACTTCGAGCGCCTGCGCAGCGCGCGGCACGTCGTCACCAGCGTGAGTTCCTTCGCCTGGCTGGCGACCTGGCTGTCGGACGCGCAGACCATCCACGTGCCGGTGCTGGGCCTGCTCAACCCGGCGCAGCGGCCCGATGTCGACCTGCTGCCGCTGGACGACCCGCGCTATCGCTTCTACCGCTTCCCGGTGCGGCTGTGGAATGGGCAGCAGGAGGACGTCGACGGCCTGAGCCGCGAGGCGCATTACCCGCTGATGACGCGCGACGAGGTCGCCGCGCTGCTGCGCCAGGCGGCCTCGCGCACCCGCGCCGAGCGCCTGGAGGTGGCGGCCAAGACGATGGTCAAGGGCCTGCTGGGACGGTTGCGCGGATGACACCCCCCATGAGCAAGGGACCGGCGTCCGCCCGGCGTGATCCGTCATGGAGAATGGCCGGCATTGCGTTCATCGATTCGCGGGAGTGCGCTTGAAGATCCTCGTCACCGGCGCCGCCGGCTTCATCGGCATGCATGTCAGCCAGATCCTGCTGGCGCGGGGCGACCAGGTGGTCGGCCTGGACAACCTCAACGACTACTACGATCCGCGGCTCAAGCACGACCGGCTGGCGCGCCTGAACGGCCGGCCCGGCTTCGAGTTCGTGCACATGGACGTGGCGGACCGTCAGGGCATCGCCGACCTCTTCGCCAAGCACCGCTTCGATCGCGTCGTGCACCTGGCGGCGCAGGCCGGCGTGCGTTATTCGCTGGTGAACCCGCATGCCTACATCGACGCCAACATCGTCGGCTTCACCAACATCCTCGAGGGCTGCCGCCACACCGGTGTGCAGCACCTGGCCTACGCGTCGAGCTCCAGCGTCTATGGCGGCAACACGCTGATGCCCTTCAGCGAGCACCACGGCGTGGACCACCCGGTCAGCCTGTATGCCGCGACCAAGAAGGCCAACGAGCTGATGGCGCACACCTACAGCCATCTGTTCAAGCTGCCCACGACGGGGCTGCGCTTCTTCACCGTGTACGGCCCCTGGGGCCGGCCCGACATGGCGCTGTTCCTGTTCACCAAGGCCATCCTCGCGAACGAGCCGATCAAGGTCTTCAACCACGGGAAGATGATCCGCGACTTCACCTACATCGACGACATCGCCGAAGGCGTGGTGCGGGTGCTCGACCGCAGCGCCACGCCCGACCCGGCCTACGACCCGGTGAAGGCGGACCCGGCGCGCTCCAACGCGCCGTACCGCGTGTTCAACATCGGCAACCACGCGCCGATCCCGCTGATGGACTTCATCGCGGCGATCGAGCAGGCGGTGGGCCGCGAGGCGATCAAGGAGTTCCTGCCGCTGCAGGATGGCGACGTCCCGGCCACCCACGCGGACGTCGAGGAACTGGCCGAATGGACCGGTTTCCGCCCGGCGATGCCGGTGCCCGAGGGCATCCGGCGTTTCGTCGCCTGGTACCGCGACTACTTCAAGCAATGAGATCCCAGGCGACCGGCGAACCGGTCCGTCCCCGTTGATTCAATCAGGAGTACTGGAATGAAAGTCACGACGATCGGCACCGGCTACGTGGGCCTGGTCACCGGCGCCTGCCTGGCCGAGATGGGCAACCACGTGGTCTGCCTGGATGTGAATGCCGAGAAGATCCGCATCCTCAACGAGGGCGGCATTCCCATCCACGAGCCGGGCCTGGACGCGGTGGTCAAGCGCAACGTCGAGGCCGGCCGGCTGCAGTTCACCACCGACGTCGACGCGGCGGTCAACCACGGCACCATCCTGTTCATCGCGGTGGGCACGCCCCCGGGCGAGGACGGCTCGGCCGACCTGCAGTACGTGCTGGCCGCGGCGCGCTCGATCGGCCAGCGCATGACCGACTACAAGGTGGTCGTGGACAAGAGCACCGTGCCGGTGGGGACCGCGGACAAGGTCCGCGCCGCCATCGCCGAGGAACTGGCCCGGCGCGATGCGACCGTCGGTTTCGCGGTGGTGTCCAACCCCGAGTTCCTGAAGGAAGGCGCGGCGATCGAGGACTTCATGAAGCCCGACCGCATCGTCGTGGGTTCGGACGACGAGCAGGCCACGCTGATGATGCGCGCGCTGTACGCGCCGTTCACCCGCAGCCATGACCGGCTCTTCGTGATGGACGTGCGCAGCGCCGAGTTCACCAAGTACGCCGCCAACGCGATGCTGGCCACGCGCATCAGCTTCATGAACGAGCTGGCGCTGCTGGCGGAGAAGGTCGGCGCGGACATCGAGCTGGTGCGTCGCGGCATCGGCTCGGACCCGCGCATCGGCTACCAGTTCCTGTACGCGGGCGCCGGTTATGGCGGTTCCTGTTTCCCCAAGGACGTCAAGGCGCTGGTGCGCACGGCCGCGAGTACGACCAGGAGCTGAAGGTGCTGAACGCCGTCGAGGAAGCCAACGACCGGCAGAAGCTGGTGCTGGTGGACAAGATCGTGGCGCGATTCGGCCAGGACCTGGCGGGCAAGCGCTTCGCTTTGTGGGGCCTGGCGTTCAAGCCCAACACCGACGACATGCGCGAGGCGCCGTCGCTGGTGATCATCGAGGAGCTGGTCAAGCGCGGCGCGGCCATCGCGGCCTACGACCCGGTGGCGATGAGCGAGGCCAGCAAGCTGCTCGCGCAGGTGCAGGGCGTGAGCTTCTGCGAACGCGCGGAGCATGCGCTGGCGGATTCCGACGCGCTGGTGATCGTGACCGAGTGGAAGGAGTTCCGCACGCCGGACTTCGACCGCATCAAGTCCGAGCTCAAGCAGCCGGTGGTCTTCGACGGTCGCAACCTGTACGAACCGGCGCTGATGTCGACGCTGGGCATCGAGCACCACGCGATCGGCCGCGGCAAGCGCAAGTCGGATTGAGGCGTCGGCGCCGGGGCCTGCGTCCTCGCAACGACAACGCCGCGTCCCGCAAGGGACGCGGCGTTGTCCTTTCAGCCCCTGCGCGTCAGGACGCGCAGACGCTGCCCGTGGCGCGCTGGCGCGGACCAGCGTCGGGCGCAGCGTCGATTCCACGTTGGCGGTGCCGCTGCGGCCCCAGGTCGTGACCTTGAAGCTGGTGCCCGCCGGCCAGGTGAAGTTGAGCACCGCGCCGTCGGCCAGATACCCGGTGTCGTAGACGGTGGCGCCCGTCTGGCGGTCGGCGATGGTCATGCGGAAGGTCGCGCCGCCGGTGCCCGCGACGGTGAGCCGATACGGATCGCCGGCCACCGGCAGCGCCCAGCTCACCGGGTTCATCGCCCGGCCGGTCGCATTGGCCTGCTCGATCAGCGTCGTCGTCGCGGGGAAGACCAGCGCCTGGCGCCAGGTGTCGAACTCGCCGCTGACCGTGCCCTTGGTGCGCCACCAGGCGCCGCGCATCGACAGCAGGTTCATCGCCGTGCTGGTCACGGTGCTGCTGTTCTTGTTGTTGCCGTCGACCCACCAGGCCGCGCTTTCCAGCGGACGCAGCGCGGCGCGAATGGTGTCCAGGTCGGTGGCCGTGCTGCTGCTCCAGCCGTTCTTGTGCAGCTTGAGGTCGGCGCCGATCTCCACGTAGATGACGAAGGGCGTGCCGTGGTTGCGGTCCACGACGTAGGCGCCGTACTTCTTCAGCGTCTCGGCGATCTTGCGCAGCTCCGGCGTGGCCAGCGCCTGCGCGTCGAAGCTGGCCGGCAGCATCAGCAGCGATCCCATCGGGATCTGGCCGCTGTTGGTCGTGGCCGCATTCGAATCCGCCGAGGTGGCCGGGAAGCGGTAGGTCGGGGCGGCGCTCAGGCCGGTGAAGTCCAGCGACATGGCCAGCGCGTGGCTGTAGCTGGCCGCGCCGTCGTTGGCCTCATGGATGCGGATCAGGCCGCCGATCGTCGACACGCCCGCGGCGCGCGCGCCCTGGTAGTAGTGCGACGGGTCGCCCATGCCACGGCCGGCCAGCGGCGTCCAGGCGTACTGGTTGGTCACCCAGGCGCCGTCGACCTGCTTGAGGCCCCAGAACGAATGGATGACCCCGGCGGCGGCGTCGACGATCTCGGCGTGACCATCGCTGCCGGTGGCCGGCTGCGTCTGCGCCGGCCAGTGCGGGATGGTGATGCTGGGACGGTAGACCTCGCTGTCCGGATCCCACACGCCTTGCGTGTTGGTGCCGGTCACGACCATGGGCGCGTCGGTTTCCGACGCCTCGAAGGCGGCGCTCGACCAGGTGCCGCTGTCCACGGACGGGTAATAGGTGGAGGCCGGGATCGTCGCCGACCCCAGCACCGCGCCGACCGCCGCCAGGCACTCGTCGCCCTTGAGGTGGCCCAACTGGTCGTTGTAGGGCTTGAAGGCGTCGACATCCGCCAGCACCAGCGCCAGGGAGGTGCCGGCGCGGCGCGCGCGGCGCCATTCCTCGTCGGCCGCCTCGTTGAAGCGGCGGCGGTTGGGCAGGCCGGTGACGGCGTCGAGGAAGGACAGCTGCTTCAGATGCTCATTGGCCTGGCGCAGTTCCTCGGTGCGCTGGGCCACCAGGCGTTCCATCTCGACCTGGCGGCGGCGCAGCTGGCGCATCCGCAGCATCACGGCGCCGGCGAAGCCCCCGATCGCCGCCAGGCCCACCAGCAGGTGGAACCAGCCGGTCTCGTGGAAGCGCGGCCGCACGGTGACGGGCAGCGGCGCCTGCGCCTCGCGCCAGCGCTGGCCATCCGCCGAGGCGGCCAGCCGCAGCCGGTACTCGCCGTGCGACAGCGCGGGGAAGGTCAGTTCGCGGTCCTGGCCCACGTCGGTCCAGCCGCGCGACAGGCCTTCCATCCAGAAGCGGAAGCGCACCCGGTCGGCCTCGCGCAGCGTGGAGGCGGCCAGGCTCACCGACAACGCCACCGGGCCGGGCGGCAGGTCCAGCG
>NZ_VOSR01000010.1:0-667 GCF_007997345.1 Mitsuaria sp. TWR114 | reverse complement strand
CGCGGCATGCGCGACCTGGTGCGGGCGTCCGGCGGTCTGTACCGACCACCGAAGCGCTTCCGCAACTGGTGACGCCGCCGGACCGCGCGAGACGCCCCCGACGCCACGACGCCACGCCCCACGACGAGGACTCCCATGACAGCCATCCCACCGGGTCTCGAGACCCTGGACTTCCGCTTCGCCGGCACGCGCGCCGTGCCGGCCTTCGCGCCGGTGCTGGTCGGCGTGGTCGGCTCCGGCAACCTCGAGGTGATGCTCGAGCCCGGGGACGGCGGCGACTGCGCGGTGCATGTGCAGACCTCCGCGCGCGGCTTCGCGCCGGTCTGGCAGGCGGTGCTCGACGACTTCCACCATCGCCACGACCTGGCCGGCGTGCGGGTGTCGATCAACGACATGGGCGCCACACCCGCCGTCGTCAGCCTGCGCCTGGACCAGGCGGTGCAGGAGCTGCGGCCATGACGGCGACGACGCCCACCGCCCACGCAAACGCCGTGGCCGCGAGCGCCGCGTCCACAAGTACCGTGTCCACAAGCGCCGTGGCCGCGAGCTCCTACGCCGAGTGCAGCGCGCGCGAGCGGCTCGCGCAGCTGCTCGATCCCGGCAGCTTCCACGAATGGCTGCCGCCCGCCGAGCGCGTGATGAGTCCGCACCTGGCGCAGCTCGGCGT
>NZ_VOSR01000001.1:0-25334 GCF_007997345.1 Mitsuaria sp. TWR114 | reverse complement strand
CGACGAGACCGCGCGCGCGGCGCTGCTGCTCGGCGCGCCACGGCACGAGGCGGTCTACGACTTCGGCGGTTTCCCGCCGGCGCTGTCCGCGCTGCGCTACGACGCGCCCGGCGATCCGGCGCTGGCCGAGCGGCTCGGCCAGACGCTGGCCTTGCCCGTCGTCGAGCACGGCGGACTGGACCACGGCATCTGGACCGCGCTGCGCTACCTGATCCCCGCGGCGGACGTGCCGGTGATCCCGTTGACGCTGACGCCGCACGCGTCGCCGGCGCAGCTGATGGCGCTCGGCGAGCAACTGCAGGGCCTGGGCGCGGACGGGGTGCTGGTCCTGGGGACCGGCAGCATCACGCACAACCTGAGGCTGCTGATGCGCTCCGCGGTCACCGGGACCGCCGCTGGCGACGGCGTGCCGGAGATGCCGGAATCGGCTGCCTTCCGGCGCTGGTTCGCGGAGCGCTCGGCGGCCCGGGACTGGCCGGCGCTCGCGGCCTACCGGGCGCAGGCACCCCATGCGACGCTGATGCACCCGACCGACGAGCACCTGCTGCCCTGGTATGTCGCCGCCGGTGCCGGCGGTCGCGATCATGCGCCGTTGCGGATCCACGAGGGCGTCACCTTCGGCTGCCTCGGAATGGATGCCTATGCGTTCGGGCCGCAGGCCGGCGCGCTCCAGGACGCGCTGGCGCATGCCGATGCGCGTGCCGATACGCCGGCCGACGCGCCCGCCGCGGCCTCCTGATCCGCCGACCCACCAACGACAACGGCCCCGCAGGGCCGTTGTTCATCAGGACACCGCGTCGGCGATCAGAGGAAGATCGCCGCGAGGATCCCGAGGATCAGCGCCCACTTGACGATGTAGTAGCCGAGGCGGGATCTCGCCTTGAACGCCTTGAAGAACAGGCGCACCTTGTACGCGTGATAGAAGAACTTGTTGAGGCCGCCGATGGGCTCGCTCTCCAGGTTCTGCGTCGCCGCCGAGGTCATCACCAGCTTGCCGAAGGCGCGGTTGAGCCAGCGGATCGGCGCGAAGTGGACCGGGCGCTCCACGTCGCAGAACAGGATCACGCGCTGATGCGTCGTGGTGTTCTCGGCGTAGTGGATGAAGGTCTCGTCGAACATCACGTCCTCGCCGTCCTTCCAGTGGTAGCGCTGGCCGTCGACCTCGATGTAGCAGCCCGGGTCGTTGGGCGTGGTCAGGCCCAGGTGGTAGCGCAGCGAGCCCGCGTAGGGGTCGCGGTGACGCACCAGCTTCGCGCCCGGCGGCAGCGACGCGAACATCGCCGCCTTCACGCCGGGGATCTGCTTGAGCAGCTCGACCGTGCGGGGGCACAGCGCGTTGGCCGAGGCCATGTCCCGGTCATACCACTTCAGGTAGAAGCGCTTCCAGCCGGTCTTGAAGAACGAGTTGAAGCCGATGTCGTTGTAGCCGGACGCGGCCTTGATGAAGCCCTCGTCGTTGAGCTTGAGGGCTTCCTCGCGGATCACCTGCCAGTTGTCGCGCAGCAGCTTGAGCTCGGGGAACTCGGCCGTGTTCAGGTAGGGCGTGGCGGGGGCGCGGGAGAACAGGTACATGACCGCGTTGATCGGCGAGATCAGCACGGTGAAGTCGGTGAGCGCGCGGGCCAGCTTGAAGCGGACGCGGCCGCGGAAATGGGCGTACAGCGCCGAGGCGATGAAGATCGCCAGCACCCAGTAACGCGTGGGCGGCAGCCAGTCGGCCATGTGTCGGGACTCCTGAAGACAAGCGGCGGATTATCGGCGATCGAGCGCCAGCGACGCCGCCCAGAAGGCCATTCCCCCGAAGGCCAGGGCGACGCCCACCCATCCGGTGGAGGTCCAGCCGTGGCCCGCGGCGATCGCCAGCCCGCCCAGCCAGGGGCCCAGCGCATTGGCCGCGTTGAAGGCGGAATGGTTGAGCGCCGCGGCCAGCGTCTGCGCATCGCCGGCGACATCCATCAGCCGCGTCTGCAGCACCGTGCCCAGCCCGCCGCCGCAACCGATCAGGAAGACCACCGGCAGCAGCGTCCACAAGTGGCCGGCGGCGAAGGGGTACAGCGCCAGCGACGCGGCGCTCCACAGCAGCAGCCCGCCGACGGTGGGCATCAGCGCGCGGTCGGCGGCCCAGGCGGCGCCAAGCGTGCCGGCCGTCATCCCCATGCCGAACACGCTCAGCACCACTGGCAGCAGGCCGGGGCCGGCGCGGGTGACCTCGAGCAGCGTCGAGCCCAGGTAGGTGTAGACGGCGAACATGCCGCCGAAGCCGATCGTCGCGATGCCCAGCGTCAACCAGACTTGGCGGCGGCCGAGCGCGCCGAGCTCGCGCATCGCGCTGGCGCCGGGCTGGACGCGGTCCTTCGGCGCATGCATCGCGACCAGGGCCGCCGTCAGCAGTGCCAGCAGCGTCACCACGCCGAAGCCCCAGCGCCAGCCCGCCCACTGCCCCAGCGCGTTGGCCAGCGGCACGCCGACGATGGTGGCCACGGTGAGGCCGAGCATCATCAGGCTCACCGCCTGGGCGCGGCGCTGCGGCGCCACCATCGACGCCGCGACCAGCGCGCCGACGCCGAAATAGGCGCCATGCGGCAGCCCGCTCAGGAAGCGGAACAGCAGCATCGCGTGATACCCCGGCGCCAGCGCGCTGAGCCCGTTGCCGACGGCGAAGGCCAGCATCAGCAGGATCAGCAGCGTGCGGCGCGGCACCTTGGCGCCAAGCACCGCCAGCAGCGGCGCGCCGACGACCACGCCCAAGGCGTAGGCGCTGATCACGTGTCCGGCGGCGGGGATGTCGATGCCCAGATCGGGCGCGAAGAACGGCACCAGGCTCATCGCCGCGAATTCGGTGGTGCCGATCGCGAAGCCGCCGATCGCCAGCGCGAGCAGCGCCCAGCCGGTATGGGCACTGGGCAGGGGATCGTCGGAAAACTCGGGCGAGGCGATCGGTGAGGCGGCGGACATGTCGGAACGGCTGAAAGAAAACGTTCAGGAAACGTTCAGCATTGCAACATGAATCGATCGCCGGGACGGCGCAGGGGTTCTGGAGAGCGCCCCGAAAGCGGGGAGCGGCCGCATCGCGACCGCTGGAATGGGGAAATCGGGGGGGAATAGCCCGGGCGGGCCAGGGAACCAGGGGAACCCCAAGGGAGGAGACCCAGCACCGCGAGACGACCGGCGCGCGTGGGTGGAGCGGGCGAAGGGAGTCGAACCCTCGTCATTGGCTTGGGAAGCCAAGGTAATAGCCGTTATACGACGCCCGCGGTGGGAGCGGATTATGGCCCAAGCCGGCGAGGCGCCGACCCAGGCTTCACAGCATGTACCCCCCATCGATGGTCAGGCTCGTGCCGGTCATGTAGCCCGACTCGGGCCCCGCGAGGAAGGACACCAGCGCGCCGATTTCGCCCGGCCGGCCCATGCGGCCCATCGGCAGCTTGTCCTTGAGGTAATCGGCGAACGGCGCGGTCATGTCAGTCTCCACGGGCCCCGGCTGGACGTTGTTGATCGTGATGCCTCGCGGCGCCAGGTCCAGCGCCAGGTTCTGGGCCATCGACGCGACCGCCGCCTTGGTCATCGCGTAGACGCTGCTGCCGGGCGTGCCGGTACGGATCGCCGTGTTGCTGCCGATCGTGATCACGCGCCCGCCCTCGCGCATCTGCGCCACCGCCGCCTGGATCGCGAGGAAGACGCCCCGCACGTTGACGTTCAGCGACAGGTCCAGGTCCTCCAGCGACACCGCGTCGACGGTGCCATGGCGCAAGACGCCGGCATTGACCACGGCCGCGTCCAGCGGCCCCAGGCGCTCGACCGCGCGCTCGACCGCCGCGCGCAGCGCCGCCGGATCAGCGCTGTCGGCCGGGATCGCCAGCCCTCGCCCGCCCGCAGCCTCGATCGCGGCGACCACCGCCTCCGCCGCGTCCGGCCGCGACACATAGGTCAGCGCGACATCGAAACCATCGCTGGCCAGCCGCTGCGCGATGCCCGCGCCGATCCCGCGCGAGCCGCCGAAAACCAGCGCCACGCGGCGCGTCCGGGGGGATGTCGTCATCGCTGCTTCCTTCCTTCGATCCTCGGATCGTTTACTGGAACAGTCGTTCCACAATCAAGCAAAAAAAAGCGGGCTCACTTCAGAGCCCGCAAGGCAAGTCGCGCCAAGGCGCGCAATTCGGCTTCGCCCGCGCCGCCGCGCGCGGCCAGCCGCAGCGCCGCGATCTGGGCAAACAGGAAACTCACCGCCTGGCGCGGGTCGAGCGCCGCCGACAGCTCGCCATCGGCCTGCGCCGCGCGGACCCGCTCGAGCAGCGCCGCCTGCAAGGCCTGGCCAGCCGGCGCGCGGATCTCGATCAGTTCGGCGCTGCCTTCGCTGTCGGTGCCGAACTCCTGCACCGAGCTCACGCCCAGGCAGGGCCGGTGGGCCGTCGCCGCGACGCGCTTGAGCATCCGCTCCAGGCCATCGAGCCCGGTCTTGCCGGCCTTGAGTTCGCGTAGGTGCTCGCCGGTCTCGTCGTCGGCATACCGGCGCAGCGCCGCGCAGTACAGCGGCCACTTGCCGCCATAGGTGTTGTAGAGGCTCTGCTTGCCGATGCCCATTGCGGTGGTGAGCATCTCGGCGGACGTGCCCGCATAGCCATGCTCGCGGAACAGCGCCACCGCGGCGTCCAGCGCGAGCTCGGGATCGAATTGCTTGGGTCGGGCCATGCGGCGGACTGTAGCGATTCTGGAATGGCCGTTCCAGATAAAGGGGATTGACGGGAGGCGCGACGCGGTCCGCCGCCGCGATTCGCGCCACCTTGCCGCGCCGCTCAGTCCCAGGTGGGCGCGAAGTCCGGATTGACCAGGCGCTCGCCGCGGTCCAGGGTGGCGATGCGTTCCATGTCGGCATCGTCCAGCCGCAGCGACAAGGCCTGCAGGTTGGCCGCCTGGTTGGCCGGTCGGGTGGAGGACGGAATCACCGCGAAGCCCTGCTGCAGCAGCCAGGCCAGGGAGACCTGCGCCGGCGTGGTGCCGTGTTTGGCGGCGATGTCCTGCAGCACCGGGTCGGCCATGACCTTGCCGTAGGCCAGCGGCATGTAGGCCGTCAAGTGCAGGCCCTGCGCCCGCGCGAAATCGGCCACCGCGCGGTTCTGCAGGAAGGGATGGCACTCGACCTGGTTGGTGGCCAGCGCCGCGACGCCGACAAGTTCGATCGCCTCGCGCATCTGCGCGACGGTGAAGTTGGACAGGCCGATCGCGTGCGTCAGGCCCTGGCGTCGCGCGTCGAGCAGCGCTTGCAGCGTCTCCTTGAGCGGCACCGCGCCGCCGGGCGACGGCCAGTGGATCAGCGTCAGGTCGATGGCCTCCAGGCGCAGCTTGGCCAGGCTCTCGCGCAGGCTCGGGACCAGGCGGTCACCGGACAGCGATTCGGTCCAGATCTTGGTCGTGACGAAGAGCTCGGCGCGCGGCACGCCGCTCTCGGCGATCGCCTGGCCGACCTCGGCCTCGTTGCCGTAGATCTGGGCGGTGTCGATGTGGCGATAGCCGAGCGACAGGCCGCTCCTGACGGCGTCGATGACGGTCTGCTCCTTCAGGCGGAAGGTGCCGAGACCGAGGGCGGGCATGGGGCGTGTGGAGGGGGTCATGGGAACTCCAGAAGGGGGAAATCTGGGGAGGAACAGGAAGGACTGCGGCGGGCGGTCGCGTTCAATGTCCGACGACGACCGGACCGGCGCCCGGCGCGCGTCGCGGCAGCGGGAAGCGGCGGTCCAGGCGGCCGGCCAGCACCGTCAGCGCGAAGGCGACGAGCACCACGATCGCGCCGATCCACGGCGTGTGCAGCAGCCCGAGCCGGTCGACGATCAGGCCACCGCCCCAGGCGCCGCCGGCGATGCCGAGGTTGAACGCGGCGATGTTCAGGCCCGAGGCGACGTCCACCGCCTTCGGCGCGTGGGCCTCGGCCTGCTGGACGACGTAGAGCTGCAGGCCCGGCACGTTGCCGAAGGCGAAGGCGCCCCAGGCCAGCACGGTCAGCACCGCGGCGATCGGCGAGTGCGCGGTGACGCTGAGCACGAACAGCACCACGGCCAGGCCGAGGAAGATGCGCTTGAGGGCGCCGACCGGACCGCGCCGGTCGGCGAGCCTGCCGCCCCAGACATTGCCGAAGGCCACCGACACGCCATACACGAGCAGCACCAGGCTGACCCCGTTGGCCGAGATGCCGCTGACCTGCTGCAGGATCGGCGCGAGGTAGGTGAAGGCGATGAACGAACCGCCGTAGCCGACGGCCGTCATCGCATAGACGAGCAGCAGGCGCGGCTGGCGCAGCGGCTCGAGCTGCTGCAGCAGGCGGGCCGGCGCGGGCTGGGCCAGCTGGCGCGGCACGAAGGCCAGGCTGGCGACGAAGGCGACCAGGCCCAGCGCGGCGACGGCCAGGAAGGTGGCGCGCCAGCCGAAATGCTGGCCGACGAAGGTGCCCAGCGGCACGCCCGTGACCAGCGCGACGGTCAATCCCGAGAACATCGTGGCGATGGCGCTGGCCGCCTTCTCACGGGGCACCAGGCTGGTGGCGATGGTCGAGCCGATCGAGAAGAACACGCCGTGCGCCAGGCCGGTCAGCACGCGCGCGACGACCAGCGCGCCGTAACCGGGCGCCAGCCACGCCAGCAGGTTGCCGGCGGTGAACAGCAGCATCAGCGCCAGCAGCAGCTGCTTGCGCGGCCAGCGGCCGGACAGCGCGGTGAGCACCGGCGCGCCGATGGCCACGCCCAGCGCGTAAAGCGAGACCAAGAGGCCCGCGGAGGGAAGGCTGACGCCGAGGTTGGCGGCCATGGTCGGGATCAGGCCCACGATGACGAATTCCGTGGTCCCGATGGCGAAGGCGCTGACGGTCAGCGCCCAGAGGGCGATCGGCATGAGGAGGACTCCTGCGGTGAGGGGACGATGGGCGCCAGTGTGCGCATTCGCCCCTTGCAGAAAAAGCCTCGAACGGCCAAATGATTTTTGCCCCTGTCGCAAATATGATGCCGTGATCCCCGGGGCGCGGCCGGCCTCGGGCCCGACCTTGGACAGGAGCGCCCGCCCATGAAGAGCACCCTCGACGAACTCGCCGTCCTCGCCGCCATCGTGGACGCCGGCTCGATCAGCGCGGCCGCGGAGCAGCTCGGGCAGGCGGTCTCGGCCGTCAGCCGGGCGCTGAGCCGGCTCGAGCAGAAGCTGGGCACGACGCTGATGCGGCGCTCGACGCGCCGCCTGGAGCTGACCGAGGAGGGCCAGTTCTTCCTGGCCCGCGCCCGCAAGGTGCTGGCCTCGGTCGAGGAGGCGGAGGAGCAGCTCGCCCTGCGCCGCGACCAGCCGGCCGGGCGGCTGCGCATCAATGCCGCCTCGCCCTTCATGCTGCATGTGCTGGTGCCGCTGATTGGCGGCTTCCGCGAACGCTTCCCGCAGATCGAGCTCGAGCTCAACAGCAGCGACCAGATCATCGACCTGCTGGAGCAGCGCACCGATGTCGCGCTGCGCATCGGCACGCTGGCGGATTCCTCGCTGCATGCGCGGCCGCTGGGCAGTTTCCGGCTGCGCGTGCTCGCCAGTCCGGCCTATCTGGCGGCGCACGGCCGGCCCACCAAGGTCGAACAGCTGAGCGGGCATTGGCTGCTCGGCTTCACCGCGCCGGAGAGCCTCAACACCTGGCCCCTGCGCTGGTCCGGCGGCGAGGGATATCTGATCAACGCCACGCTCAGCGCGTCCAGCGGCGAGACCCTGCGCCAGCTCGCCCTCGCCGGCCAGGGGCTGGTGACGCTCTCGGACTTCATGACGACGCAGGACCGCGCCGACGGGACGCTGGTGCAGGTGCTGGCGCCGCACACCGTCGACACCCGCCAACCGGTGCACGCGGTCTATTACCGCAACACGGCGCTGGCCTCCCGCATCAGTTGCTTCCTCGACTACCTGGCCGAACGCATGGCCGTGTTGCAGGGCGCCTGAAGCGCGCGTGGCGGGTCTCCCTCCCCTGGAGAGGCAGTGGCCCACCTCTCCATGCGATAGCCCTCGCCGACAGACGCAGATGGACGGAATGGTCTGCGGCCGCTTGCGCCGCGAGCATCTCGGCTCCCTCACTACGGAGCCGAGCCATGACGCTCTCCTTCCCCCGTCTCCCTCTCCTCGCGCGGTCGATCCTGCCGCCTTTCCTTGCCACTTCCTCCCTGCTGATCGGCGCGGGTCCGGCCACCGCGGCGGACGGCGCCACGGGCGGCCACGTGCTGAAGCAGTCGGCCTTGCTCGCCGACGAAGCGCGCCTCACCAACGGCCCGCTCATGACGGCGATCAAGCGGGCGATCGCCACGCTGCCCAACGAGCAGGTCGAAGCGATCGTCCCCAATCGCAGCGCGAACCCCGCCAACGTCCGGCGCGTCGAGCGCCTGATGTCCAGCGCCGACTGGGACTATCTGTTCCCGCTGCGCGCGCCCGAGTACACCTATGGCGGCTTCCTGCGCGCGATCGGCAAGTTCCCGGCGGTCTGCGGCGACTACACCGACGGTCGGGATGCCGATGCCATCTGCCGCAAGACCCTGGCGACGATGTTCGCCCACTTCGCGCAGGAAACCGGGGCGCACGAGAGCTACCGTCCCGAACCCGAATGGCGCCAGGGCCTGCGCTGGGTGCGCGAGATGGGCTGGACCGAGGACATGCGCGGCGGCTACAACGGCGAGTGCAACCCCGCCACCTGGCAAGGCAAGACCTGGCCCTGCGGCACCTTCGCCAACGGCGACTACAAGAGCTACTTCGGCCGCGGCGCCAAGCAGCTGTCCTACAACTACAACTACGGCCCGTTCTCGCTGGCGATGTTCGGGTCCGTGCGCCCGCTGCTGGACAAGCCGGAACTGGTCGCCGACACCTGGCTGAACCTGGCCAGCGCGGTCTTCTTCTACATGTACCCGCAGCCGCCCAAGCCGCCGATGCTGTTCGTCGTCGACGGCACCTGGCAGCCCAATGCGCGCGACCTGGAGAACGGCCTCAAGCCCGGCTTCGGCGTGACCACGCAGATCATCAACGGCGGCGTCGAATGCGGCGGCTCGGTGGAGGTGGCGCAATCGCTGAACCGGATCAGCTACTACCGCGCGTTCGCCGCCCACTTCAAGGTGGCGGTCCCCGCCGATGAAGTGCTCGGCTGCAAGGGCATGAAGCAGTTCGACGAAGGCGGCGCCGGCGCCACCCCGATCTACTGGGAGCAGGACTATCGCTGGGTTCCCACGAACCCGGAAGGTCGCAGCTACGCCTGCAAGCTGGTCGGCTACCAGACGCCGCATTCGGCGCTGACGGCCGGGGACTACGTGGCCTGCGTCAAGCACCACTTCCCCGACGCCACCATCGTCGATGACCGCGTCCAGACCTGGGGCAGCAACGACCGCAAGGGCACGCTGGACACCGTCTACGAGTACCAGAATCCCTACACCCGCCAGACCGAGTACTTCAGCCTGCAGGGCCTGGGCAGCGACGGCCGCTACTGGTACTTCCCGACCGACAAGACCAACAACCGCTTCTGGGTCTACCTGGGCACGGACAAGAACGAGGCGCTGGCCGCCAACGGCCGGATCGCCGCGCTCCAGTCCTGGGGGGCCAATGATCGCAAGGCGGCGATCGGCGACCGCTTCCGCTACCTGAACCCGCACAAGCCGGGCCTGCCGATGGAGGTCTACGAGCTCCGCGCCACGGGGTCCGACGGCCGCTACTGGTACTTCCCGACGACGTCCAGCGCCAACACGTACTGGACCTATGTCGGCCCCGCGGTGACGAGCGCCGGCTCGCGCTGACCTGCCGGTCCGCTGATCCGCTGATCCGCTGATCCGCTGATCCGCTGATCGCGGAACGGTGACCGCACCGGCGGCGCGTCGACAACGACGCGCGCGGCCGCATCAGCGATTGATGTCGCCGATGCACAGGTATTTGGTCTCGACGTATTCGTCGATGCCCTGGTGCCCGCCCTCGCGCCCCAGCCCTGACTGCTTGACGCCACCGAACGGCACCTCCGCCGACGAGATCAGCCCCGTGTTGATGCCCACCATCCCGGATTCCAGACCCTCCGCCACGCGGTAGATGCGGCCGATGTCACGGCTGAAGAAGTAGCTCGCCAGCCCGAACTCGGTGGCGTTGGCCATCGCGATGCCCTCGGCCTCGGTGGTGAAGCGGAACACCGGCGCCACCGGCCCGAAGGTCTCCTCGCGCGCGCACAGCATCTCGGACGTCGCCTCGGACAGCACCGTCGGCTGGAAGAAGCGGTCGTGCAGCCGTGCGCCGCCCACCAGCACCTTGGCGCCCTTGGCCACGGCGTCGGCGAGATGGCGCTCGACCTTCTCGACGGCGGCGTCCTCGATCAACGGTCCCTGCGTCACGCCGGGCTCGAAGCCGTTGCCCACCTTCAGGCCACCCACCTTCTCCGCCAGCTTCGCCACGAAGGCGTCGTAGACCCCGGCCTGCACGTACAGCCGGTTCGCGCAGACGCAGGTCTGGCCGGCATTGCGGTACTTGCTGGCGATCGCACCCTCGACGGCGCTGTCCAGGTCCGCGTCGTCGAAAACCAGGAAGGGCGCGTTGCCGCCCAGTTCCAGCGACAGCTTCTTGATCGTCGGCGCGCACTGCGCCATCAGGATCCGGCCGACCTCGGTGGAGCCGGTGAACGAGAGGTGCCGCACCACCTCGCTCTCGCACAGCACCTGGCCGATGGCGATCGAGTGCTCGCCGTCGCCGGTGACCACGTTCAGCACCCCGGCCGGCATGCCGGCGCGCTGCGCCAGTTCGGCCGCGGCCAGCGCGGTCAACGGCGTCTGCTCGGCCGGCTTGATCACCACCGGGCAACCGGCCGCCAGCGCCGGCGCGACCTTGCGGGTGATCATCGCCAGCGGGAAATTCCACGGCGTGATGGCCGCGCACACGCCCACCGGCTGCTTGATGACCAGGGTGCGCTTGGACGCGTCGGTGGTCGGCACCACCTCGCCGCGCACGCGCTTGGCCTCCTCGGCGAACCATTCGACGAAGCTCGCGCCGTAGACGATCTCGCCGCGCGCCTCGGCCAGCGGCTTGCCCTGCTCGGCCGTCAGGATGCGCGCCAGGTCGTCGGCATGCTGGATCAGCAGGTGGTACCAGCGCATCAGGATGGCCGCGCGCTCCTTGGCCGTCTTCGCCCGCCAGGCGGGCCAGGCGGCGTTCGCGGCGGTGATCGCCGCGTCGGCCTCCGACGCCCCGAGGTTGGCCACATGCGTCAGCAGCGCGCCGGTGGCCGGATCATCGACGTCGAAGCGGCTCGCGCCGCCGACCCATTCGCCGTTGATCAGCGCGTCGGTCTTGAGCAGGCTCGGATCCTTGAGCTGTGCCAGCGGGGAGGTCTTGGGGTCCATCGTCGCCATGTCCGTGCTCCGTGTCTCTGTCCGGGAAAGGCCGGCATCCTAGCCGCGCCATCCCGGCCGCCATGTCAACGCCGCGTCAACGGGCTCGGCTCCCTATAATCGAAAGCTTCGCGAAATCAAGCGTTTGGCCCCGTTCTCCGGCAAACCGCGCACCCGCGAAGACACAAACTGATTCATGTCGCAGCGACGTCTGCGCCACACCGCACCGCCAGGCCCATCAAGCAAAGGACAGGCATGAAAGCCGCTGAGATCCGCAACACCTTCCTGAAGTTCTTCGAATCCAAGGGCCACCAGATCGTCGCGTCGAGCCCGGTCGTGCCCGGCGACGACCCGACGCTGCTGTTCACCAACGCGGGCATGAACCAGTTCAAGGACGTGTTCCTGGGCTTCGACAAGCGCGCCTACACCCGTGCCACGACCGCGCAGAAGTGCATCCGCGCCGGCGGCAAGCACAACGACCTGGACAACGTCGGCTACACCGCGCGCCACCACACCTTCTTCGAAATGCTGGGCAACTTCAGCTTCGGCGACTACTTCAAGAAGGATGCGATCGCCTATGCCTGGGAACTGCTGACCCAACACTTCAAGCTGCCGGCCGAGAAGCTGTGGGTCACCGTCTATTCCGAGGACGACGAAGCCTACGAGATCTGGAACAAGGTCGTCGGCGTGCCCGCCGAGCGCATCGTGCGCATCGGCGACAACAAGGGCGGCCGCTACATGTCCGACAACTTCTGGATGATGGGCGACACCGGTCCCTGCGGCCCCTGCACCGAGATCTTCTACGACCACGGCCCTGACGTGGCCGGCGGCCCCCCGGGCTCCGCCGAGGAGGACGGCGACCGCTACATCGAGATCTGGAACAACGTCTTCATGCAGTTCAACCGGACTGAAGACGGCGTGATGCACAAGCTCCCCAAGCCCAGCGTCGACACCGGCATGGGCCTGGAGCGCCTGGCCGCGGTGCTGCAGCATGTGCACTCGAACTACGAGATCGACCTGTTCGTCAACCTGCTGGCCGCGGCCAAGCAGGCCGTCGACGGCGCCGGTGCCGTTGACTGCGACAAGGACTCGCCGTCGCTGAAGGTCATCGCCGACCACATCCGGGCCTGCTCCTTCACCGTCGTCGACGGCGTGATCCCGGGCAATGCCGGCCGCGGCTACGTGCTGCGCCGCATCGCCCGCCGCGCGATCCGCCACGGCTACAAGCTGGGCGCCCGCACCCCGTTCTTCCACAAGCTGGTCGCCGCGCTGGCCAGGGAGATGGGCGACGCCTACCCCGAACTGCGCCGCGACGAGGCCCGCGTCACCGAGGTGCTGAAGCAGGAAGAGGAGCGCTTCTTCAAGACCATCGCCACCGGCATGGAACTGCTGGAATCGGCGCTGGCCGGCGGCGCGAAGCAGGTCGACGGCGATACCGCCTTCAAGCTGCACGATACCTACGGCTTCCCGGTGGACCTGACCGCCGACGTCTGCCGCGAGCGCGGCGTGACTGTCGACGAGGCCGGCTTCAACCGCCTGCTCGAGGAGCAGAAGGATCGCGGCCGCCAGGCCGGCAAGTTCAAGATGGCGCAGGGCCTGGCCTACACCGGCGCGGCCACGACCTTCCACGGCTATGAGCACCTCACGCGCGAGGACGCCAAGGTCGTCGCGCTGTACGTCGACGGCTCCGCGGTGCAGAGCGCCGATGCCGGCGACGACGTGGTCGTCGTGCTGGACCACACCCCCTTCTATGCCGAGAGCGGCGGCCAGGTCGGCGACGCCGGCGAGCTGCGCAACGCGAGCACCCGCCTGGTCGTCGACGACACGCTGAAGATCCAGGCCGACGTGTTCGGTCACCACGCCCAGGTCGTCGAGGGCTCAGTCAAGGTCGCGACAGCTTCGTCGCCAAGGTCGACACCGAACGTCGCGCCAAGACCGTCCGCAACCACAGCGCGACCCACCTGATGCACAAGGCGCTGCGCGAGGTGCTGGGCGCGCACGTCCAGCAGAAGGGCTCGCTGGTCAATGCCGAGCGCACCCGCTTCGACTTCGCGCACACCGCGCCAATGACGGCCGAGGAAATCCGCAAGGTCGAGACCATCGTCAATGCCGAGATCCTGGCCAACGCCGACACCGACGCCAGCGTCATGGCGCTGGACGACGCGCAGAAGAGCGGCGCGATGATGCTGTTCGGCGAGAAGTACGGCGAGACCGTGCGCGTGCTGAGCATCGGTTCGTCGAAGGAACTGTGCGGCGGCACCCACGTGCATCGCACCGGTGACATCGGCCTGTTCAAGATCGTCGCGGAGAGCGGCGTCGCCGCCGGCATCCGTCGCGTCGAGGCGGTGACCGGCGACAACGCGCTGCACTACCTGCAGTCGCTGGAGTCGACGGTGCAGGCCGTGGCCGGCACGCTCAAGGCCGCGCCGGCCGAACTCGAGCCGCGCGTGCACGCCGTGCTGGAGCAGGTCCGCGCGCTGGAGAAGGAATTGGCCGCCGCCAAGAGCAAGCTGGCCTCCGCGCAAGGCGACGAGCTGCTGTCGCAAGCCGTCGACGTCAAGGGCCTGAAGGTGCTGGCGGCCACGCTGGTCGGCGCCGACGCCAAGACGCTGCGCGAGACCATGGACAAGCTCAAGGACAAGCTCAAGACCGCCGCGATCGTGCTGGCCGCCGTCGATGGCGACAAGGTGCAGCTGGCGGCCGGCGTGACGGCCGATTCGATCGGCAAGGTCAAGGCCGGCGAGCTGGTGAACTTCGTCGCCCAGCAGGTCGGCGGCAAGGGCGGCGGCAAGCCGGATCTGGCCATGGCCGGTGGCACCGATGCCAAGGGTCTGCCCGCCGCGCTGGCCAGCGTGCAGGCCTGGGTCGGCGAACGCGTCTGACACACAAGCGGTGCAGACTCCGGGTGGCGGCGGTCATCGAACCGCCCGGCCCGGCGCGCTGACGAACCCTCTTCTTCAAGGGCCCCGGTCGGGCCCTTGTCGTTTCATGCAACTGGAGTAGCAATGACTGACACCCCGATGGCCGACGAGTTCGGCGACTCGATTGACGTCGAGAACGCGCAGCGCCTCGGCGAGCTGCTGGCCGTGCTGGCCGGCCAGGCTGATCCGGATGCCCCGGCGATCACGCTGGACACGCTGGATGGCTACCTGACCGCCCTGCGCGTCGGCCCGTCGGACGCCGCGCCGATCCAGGCGATGGACGCGCTGTTCGGCGAGGACTGGCCGGCCGGCCTGGACGAGGAGGACCTGACCGACGCGTTCATGGAAGCGCTGCACGTGCGTTGGAACGAGATCGGCGACAGCCTCGAGCCGCAGCCGCTGCTGGAGGCGCCCGAGCAGATGCACCTGACGCCGCTGATTTCCGAATTCGATGAGGAAACCAAGGCCGAGTTGGTCGCGCAAGGCGCGATCACCGCCGAACTGCTGGAGCGCATGCCCGCGCCCGGCGCGATGTGGGCCCAGGGCTTCCTGCAGGCGGTCGAGGACACGCACGCCTGGACACTGCCGGACGGCGACGGCGCCGACGACCTGCGGCTGATGCTGGAGGCGGTCGAGGCGGTGACGCTGGCGGCGGACTCGACGCCGCGCGCGGCCTACATCGAGAAGGCCTATGAAGAACCGGACGGCATCGACCAGAACGCGCTGATCGACGACATGCTCTTCACCGTGCAGGACCTGCGCCTGTTCTGGATGCAGCAGCGGGTGCTGAAGGATGCGATCTCCGGCCTGGCGAGCGACGACTCGACGCACTGAGCCTCACACGGACATCACATCGACCACCGAACGCCGGCCTCGCGCCGGCGTTGTTCATGGTGCCGGCGGATGGGCCTCGACGGCCCGGTTCGGCCTCGGCCTGCCTGCGCAGTTCGTCCTTCCCGGAGCCCAGCGAGCCTTCAGCGTCAGAGCCGGCCCTTGCAATTCGGCGCGCCGCAGCGGCAACGCAATCGCCCCTCGTGATGGCTCTCGCCGTAATCGGCGCAGATCTCCTCGCCGGGCGCGATGTCGCGGATCGCGTAGAACTCGGCCCGTCCCTGCCGGATGCGCAGCACCGCGTTGGGCGCGCAGCTGTGATTGACGTGGCGCAGCGCGCAGTCGGACTTCGTTGCGTCGATCGCCGTCTTGTCGGTCACCTCGACGACGTGGATGCGGCGTCGCCCCTCGATGCGCCGGCGGGCCTCGCGCACCGGCACGATCTCGCCGCGCATCTCGCCGATCTTGAGCCGCGCCGGGATCGGCTCGGCGGCGAACACGCCCAGGCCATCGATCGGGCTCTTGTCCACGGTGAGCGCAAAGCGCTCGGCCGGCTGCGGCTCGCCCTTGCGACGCGCCGGTGCCTCGGTGGCGACGGCTGCGGCGGGGACAGGAGCGACGGAACTCAGTCGAGGCATGAAGACGAGGCGCGGTCCTGGCCGCGGAGAATCGGGAAAGGCGCATTGTCGCGCCGTTGCCACTCGCCGCCGGGCGCCGCCGGAAGTTCGCGGTTGACGGCCGCGACGCACGTCCAAGATACTGGCCCGCATGTCCCTCGCGAACCGCACCGTCTTCGTCGTCGTCCAGCCGTGCTGCATGTGCCTGATGCATGCGCACCTGTGCGCACGCCAGCCGGGGCAGCGTCGATCGCGGTAGACCCTCCCCACGGATCCGGACCTCGACGTCCACCCCCAGGATCCCCGACTCCCCCCGACAAGGCCCGCGTTACCCGCGGGCCTTGTCGCTTTCCGCCCTCGGTCCTTCACCCCACCAGGAGACCCCGATGCAGACCCCGCCCCCTTCCCCCCGCGACCTCAGGATCGCCGACGGCCTGACGCTGAGGCGCCCGCGCGTCGAGGACGCTCGCGCCCATGCCGAGCTGATGGGCCATGCCGGCGTGCAACCCTGGTTGCTGCAGACGCCTTACCCCTCGGAACTGCAGTGGCAGGAGCGATTCGGCAAGGCGCCCGACACCAGCAGCGGCGAACTGGTGCTGCTGGCCTTCGATGGCGACCGCCTGGTGGGGTCCGCCGGCTTGCATCCGGTCGGTCCGCAGGCCCGCCGTCGTCACGCGATGATGCTCGGCATCGGCGTGCATCCGGAAGCGCACGGCCTCGGCGTCGGCTCGGCGCTGATGGACGCGCTGGTGCGTCACGCGGACGACTGGCTGGGCTTGCAACGCATCGAGTTGACCGTCTTCGTCGACAACCTGCGGGCGATCCGGTTGTACGAGCGCTTCGGCTTCGAGCACGAGGGGCGTCTACGCGGTTTCGCGCTTCGCGAGGGTCGCTACGTCGATGCGTTCACGATGGCGCGCCTGCATCCGCGGCCGCCGGTGATCGAACGCTCGCCGGAGTGAAGTCAGGCGCGGCGCCGCTTGCCCGGGGCCGGCTCCGGGCGCGCTCCCCGTGTGATCAGTCCATCGAGACGAGCGCGCCTTCGGCGCTGCGCCGCTGGGTTTGCGCATGCAAGTCACCGTCGGAGGCGCGGCCTTGCGGTTGGGAGGAGCTGTCGGTGCTGCGGTCGGGAACCGCAGGCTGGGGGGCTGGCGGACGGCTGGGCTGCCGCTTGCCGGTGATCAGCAGGCGAGCCAGCTTGACGACCTCGCTGGCCTGCGCCGGGGCGGCGGGCAGAAGCAAGGCAACGCCCAGCAGGGCGGCCCCCAGCAGGGCCAGAGGATGCCGGTGGGCGGTCTGCGCTTGTCGTTGTCGGCTCTGCATGGTCTCCCCGCGCGAATCTGGATCTTGGCGTCGATGGTGGAGTATCGAAAGTCAGCCCCCTCGCCGCCAGAGGCTGGCGACGAATTGCGCCCTGGAGCGGCTGACTTGCGGTCAGGCGGGATGGGTTCACCCCGGCGAGGAGGCGCCGGCCCCGGCCTGCGGCGCCCCGCGGCGCGTGGGTGCTCGCAGCCCCGCACCGCGCACCTCGAACCGGACCTGCTGCAGCACATGCCCGCGGTTGTCCAGCAGCGCGAGTTCATGACGTCCCGGCATCGGCAGCCAGTCCAGCGTTGCCCCTTGGCCGATGACGCGACCATCGAGGCGCCATCTGGCCGTCGCGCCGCGTTCGAGCCGCCCGTCATGGGTGAAACGAAGTCGCTGCGCCGCTGGCGGGATGTCCGGATCCAGGGCGTAGATTGCTCCGTCGGCGGGATTGCTGAGCGCGACGGCCGTGCCGGCGGGCTGGATCACCGCCTGTTCGGTCCCGGCGATGAACCACTCCCGTCGCGGCGGCTCCTGCGCGCTGTCGAATCGCGCCTGCCGAGCGACCACCCCGCGGGGGGGATCGACCGACTCGGGCAACCGTCCCGCGTGCAAGGCCAGCATCACCTCGCGCCAGACCGGCGCCGCGCCGCTCACACCGGAAACCTGCTGCATCGCCTCCCCGCTGGAGTTGCCGACCCACACGCCCACGGTGTAGCGGCTGGTCCAGCCGACGCACCAGTTGTCCCGCATGTCCTTGCTGGTACCCGTCTTGACCGACGCCGGGAACGGCAAGGCCAGCGCGCTGGACAGGCCGAAGGTGAGCGCCCGCGCGTTGTTGTCCGCCAGCACGTCGCCGACGATGAAGCTGGCCCTGGGGTCCGCGACCTGACGGGACGACGCGCGCTTGGCGCCCGCCGCCCGCTGCCCGCCCGGCAGCGCCGCGTCGGCATACCTGCCGCCGTTGGCCAGCGCTCTGTAGGCGTTGGTCAGCCCCAGCAAAGTGACGTCCGCGCTGCCCAAGGCCAGCGAGGGACCGTAAAAGCCGCCCGTCTCGGGCAAGCGCAGCCCGAGGGCGTTGAGACGTTCGAAAACCGCCTCCGGCGTGAGCATCAGCGACAGCCGCACCGCCGGGACGTTGAGGCTGCTGCCCAGCGAAGCCCGCGCGCTGACCCAGCCGCGGTACTGCTTGTCGTAGTTCTGCGGCAGATAGAGTCCAGCCGCCGTCGGGATCTGGGCCGGTGAGTCGTCCAGCAGGCTCGCCGCAGTGATCAGGCGGCGCTCGATCGCCAGTTCATAGAGGAAGGGCTTGAGCGTCGAGCCGGGCTGCCGCCGGGCCAGCACATGATCCACCTGCGCCGACTCCGACAACTGGCTGCCGCTGGAGCCGACCCAGACCCGGACTTCGCCGCTGGCGTTGTCGAGCACGAGGACCGCGCCATCCTCGACCTGCCGACCGGACAGTTCCGCCAGATGCCGCCGCAGCGACTGGACGGCGACCCGCTGCCAGGTGGCGTCCAGCGTGCTGCGCTGCGCCGCGGGTCCGCCCGGCTGGAGCGCGAGACGGGCGAAATGCGGCGCCCACTGCGGTGCGTCGGCCACCGTCAGCACTTTGCGACGCAGGACCGCCCCCACTTCGTCCACGAGGCCATCGCAACTCTGGCGCATCGCCCGCAGCACGCCGCAAGCCCGCGCGCTGATCGTCTCCACCGGCGAGTTCGGCCCGCGCAGCATCGCGGCGAGCATCGCTGACTCCCGGGCGTCGAGTCCGCTCGCCCGCTTGCCGAAAAGCGCCTGCGCGGCGGCCGGCACCCCGACCAGTTCGCCGCGCAAGGGCACGCGGTTCAGATAGGCCTCGAGGATCTGCGCCTTGGTCCACTGGGTCTCCAGGCGACTGGCCACCCACGCCTGCCCCAGCTTCTGCCGGAAACTGCGCCCCCCCCGGTGCGCCAGGTCCTCGTCGAGCAGACCCGCGAGTTGCATCGTCACCGTCGAGGCCCCACGCGTACGCGTGTTCCATAGGTTCGCCCAGGCGCTGGAGGCGACTGCCGACCAGTCGACCCCGCTGTGCTCGTAAAAGCGCTGATCCTCGGACAACAGCATGGCCCGCAACAGCGACGGCGACATGTGCTCGACCGGCACCCAGGCGAGGACGCGGCGTTTCGGATCCAAGCGGACCGTCTGCAGGACCTCGCCGCGTCGGTCCAGCAACTGGAAGTCCGACACCGGATGCGAGGCGCGCGTCTGCGCAAAAGTGGGCAGCGTCTGGGCACAGGCGCCCCCCAACAGCCCCACCAAGCCGGCGACAAACACGGCGCCACGCTTCGCCGCTTGTGCGAAGCGGGCGCGCGAGCAGTCGCCGGCCCCGTTCAAGGCGCACCTCCAAGGTGGCGTTCGGCAATTCGCCGAACCGGTCGGGCGAGTACATCGCTTCGGCGCGTGTGGTCGGCATTTGGAAGCGCCCGGCGTTGTTCAGACGCACCGTGTAGGTCAGCACATGTCGACCGCGCGGCAGATAGCCGAAGTAGGCTCGCCAGGCGGTGAAGCTGCGCTCGATGAAATCGGGCCAGGCCTCACCCTCGGCGCGTTCTCCCTGGCTGTCGATCGAGCCCTCGACAACGGCAGCGCCGGTCGGCAACGGATCGCTCAGCACCACCCAGGACATGTCGGCCGCCGCCTCGACCTCGAGCCGCACTCGCATCACGTCGCCACGCGACCAACGCGGCGCCGCCTTCTGAGACACCGCCGTGACGGTCCGCTTCACGGTGTATCCCGAGTTCAGCGGAGCCTTCAACGGAACGGCCGACAAGGCCTGGATCGTGGCCCAGGGCTTGCCTTCGCCCGACTGCTGGACCGACAAGGTGGCCTCGCCCGAAGCGGGCCAGGGCAGACGCAGTTCGCCGCCACCGGGCTTGCCTGTCCAGTCCAGCGTCGCGGAAGCGGTGGCGAGCTTGGCCTCGGTTCGACCCTTGATCGCCTGCGATTCGAAGCGAGCGGAGAATTTCTCCAATGCGAGGGCGCCCCAGAGGTTCGCGGTCGTATTGAACCAGGCCCCTCGTTCCTGACGAGCGAGCGTGCCCACGACCAGCCTCGGCAGGTCCTCCTTCCATGCCGGGTCGTCGACCAGCGCAAGGATCGCGCGCGCCGCCGTGGCGTCACCGCTGCCCATCAGCCACCAGGCGTCGCCCTCTTCGTTGACGAAACGCAGCGTGGTTCCCGCGAAGCCCAAGCGGCTTCGCAACTGGTTCTGCGCCGCGGCGATCTGGGCAGCGCGGTCCGGCGCCGAGGCCATCCGCTGATGCAGCACCAACCAATCGATGACGGCGCTGGTGGGCCAGTTCGGCAGGTTGCGGCCGTCCACCGTCCCCAGCTGCCGCACCGTCGCCTTGTCGTGGCGCGCCAGCGCGGCCAGGGCGGCAATGCGCCGCGGCTCCTCGTCGGGCCGAGGCGACCAATGCCGACGCTCGATGCGCCCCTCCACGAAAGCGGCCAGGCCGTCGAGGGCCTTGGTGAGCTGGGTCGTAGGCAGGGCGCGTCCCGACTCCTGCGCGGCGGACAACAGATGGGCCGTCAGGACGTCGCTCCCCTGGGTGAGATGGCGCGACAGCGGAAAGTAGGAGAAGAGCCCATCGCTGTCCTGGTAGCTGAACAGCTGTCCCATCAGCCCAGCCCATGCCGCGTCGTCGTGCAAGGCGATGAATCGCGAACTCTGCTGCTCAAGGCAGGTGAACGGGTATTGTTCGAAGTAGCGCCTGACGCCGGGCAGCGCGCTCGACAGCCGAGGCTGGAGCCCGATCTGCAGTCCGCCACGTTTGACGCCCTGCGCTGGCAAGGCGTCTACCGGAGCGGCGACGGGAAGGCTGAGCGGCCCATCGAGTTGACGCAGTGTCGCCTGGAGCACCCGCAAAGGCACCGCCGCCTGGACGGCTTGCGTCGTCCGCATGGCGTCCTTGGCTCGCGTGCCGCCCTGTTCCTCGGCTTGCGCTTCCCAGACGATGCGCTGCGCGCCTTCGGGGATCACGATGTCCCAACCCACTTCCTGCGCAGCACCCGCCGCCAACTTCACGAGGCGTGCTTCCGTCGGCACCGGTTGCTCCCCGGCCTCCAGGCTGGCCTGACCCTTGAGACTCACGCGCAAGTCCATCGCGCGCTGCGTCGCGTTGCGCACCGTGACCATGGCCTGGACGCGATCGCCTTCGCGCACGAGCGGCGGCAGGCCGGAGAGCAACTGGAGGTCCTGGCTCACATTGATGCTGCCCTCCCCCGTGCCGAAGCGCTGCCCGGGCGCGTCCGCGACGGCAACCAGCCGAAAGCGCGTCAGCGAGTCGTTCAGCGTCACCTGCACGAGGGCCTCGCCCTGCGCGTTCAGCTTGACCACCGGCTGCCAGGCCAACAGCGTGTCGAAGAGTTCCCGCGTGGCGAAGCCGCCGCCGCCACCGGCCGCCACCGCTTTCCGCCCGTAATGGCGCCGACCGATGATCTCGCTGTGCGCGGTCGCTGTCGTCACTCCCCAGGCGCGGCTCTGGATCATGCCTTCCAGCAGCTTCCAGCTCGGGTTCGGTGCCAAGGCCAGCAGGCCTTCGTCGACCGCGGCGAAAGCGATCTGCGCGTCGGGGACCGGCTTGCCATCCTGCGTGACCCGAAGCTTCACCTGCGCACTCTGGCGAACCCCGTACTGGGGTTGCTGAGGCACCACCTCGACCTGCAGGCGATGCTTGGCCTGCCCGATCTCGATGGCCGCCATGCCGAACTTGAAGGAGGGTTTGGACAGGTCGACCATGGCCGTCGGCGGCTGGTAGTCGCCGGAGGCCCGCCACTCACGCCACCAGTTGACCGGCTCGCGCCATCCCCAGGAGAAGAACGAATACCAGGGCACGTCACGCAAACGCCCCCGAAGGACCATCACGCCGACGTAGGCGTTCGGCGTCCAATTGCGGTCGATCTTCAAATCCAGCCAGGGATCACGCCCCGAGAGCCGCCGCACCGCGCTGTGGAGCACCCCTTCGCGTTCGACGGTGATCAGCGCGGTCGCCTCCCGGTAAGGCATGCGCACCTGGAAGCGCGCCGTCTCGCCCGGTTCATAGCGACGGCGTTCCGGGATCACGTCGATGCGGTCGTCGTTGTCCTGGGCGAACCACAGTTCACCGGCTCGCGTCACCCACAACGAGCGCGCGGCGCGCGCCGTGCGGCCACCCTCGTCCGTCGCCGAACCGAGCAGTTCGACCTGACCGCCCTGGAGTTCGACCTGACCGCCCTGGTTCAGCTTGATTTCGCAGCGCATCAGTCCCATGGCGTCGGTCTTGCCGCTGCAGAGCTCTCCCAGATCCTTCAACTGGCGCTGATGCTCGTAGGCGTAGAAGCCCCCCACCAGGCGCTTGCGCGTGCTCAGCGTCTGGATCTGACGCGCGCCCACGCTGATCTTCTGATTGGCGAGCGGCTTGCCGTTCGTGTCCAGCGCCACCGCCTGAATCTGTAAGGGCTGTCCGTTGGCGATCCAGCTCGGTGCGCGCAGGCCCACGACCACGTTCGCCGGCCACACGACCTGCGAAGCCGCGCGCGTGTGCGTCTGGCCATCGGGATCCCGGTAGCTCAGCTCCACGCGCAGCTCGGACGGCCGGTCCACGGTGCCCTTCAGCGGCACCTTGAACTGGATCCCGCCTTTCGCGTCGGTCTGCAAGGCGAGCTTGTCGAGCAGCAACCGGCTCGCGCCGACCGGACCGCCTGGAGCTTCGTCATCACCCGGGTCGCTTTCGCTCCCGCTGTCCGGCCCTTGCGCGGAGGGAGGATCGAACACGAAGTCCTCGAATCCTGGAAACTGGGCCCATCGAGCTTGCAACAGCGCACTCACCTCGGTCGCCGCCTTGGCCATCGGACCACCGGCCATGAAGTTCAATTGCGCCGCCCAGGATTGCTCCTGCGCACCGGGGGCAGGAGACTTCGGTGGAATCAGTCGCGCATCGACCAGCGGCACGCGGAACTCTTCCACCTTCACGCCGCCGCTGTCCCAACTCCGCGGTCCCGACGTTTCGCCGCTGCGCTCCATCACGAAGCGATAGCGTCCCAGCTTCGCGTCCGCGGGGACCTTCCAGGAACTCACGGCGTAGCGTGCCCCCTCCCAGCGCAGGTCCAGCGAGGCGACATCTTCGCCCGTCCCTTCGAACTGGATCCTCAGCCTGTTTGGCAGTTGATCCGCAGAAGGGTCGGAGAGCCCCTGGACCGTCTCCAGACGGAAGAAGTGCTTCATGGAGACCGTCTCACCGGCCCGCAGGAGAGGCCGATCGGTCACCGTGTGCGCCCGTGCGGCGCGTTCAGAGCCCCAGGCGACGGGCACGTTGAAACGCCACGGCTCGATGCCACGACTCCAGCCGCTGAACATGAAGGTCATGTCCTGAGCTTTGCCAGGCCGATCAAGCCGCGCCGTGATGAAGAGCCCCGACTCGGCAATGCACTCGCCACGCCCTCGATCTGCATCGAGATTGGGGCGATCGATGCTCGCAAGTCCTCGCGCGTCGGTCCGCCCCGTCCACAGGGACTTGCCCCGACAGTCATACACCGAGACCTGCGCCGATTCGACCGGGAGACCGCCATCGAGCGAGGTCACCCACACGAGGCTGTCGTCTTTTCCCAGCTTGAAGTGCAGGCCGAGATTGGTGACCAGGGTTCCGGTCCGGACGAACATCGGCTGGACGGGGTCGAGCAGCGATTGTCCGAGCTTCGGCGACTTCAGCTCGAGCACGTGATAGCCCGGTTGCGACAGTGGAATGCCGATCACGTCGATCGCCTTGTCCGGATTCGGCTGCGGTACTGTCATCGACTGCAGATCCGCCGCGCCCTTCAACCATTCGGACTTGCGGTCTTCCCATTCGTTTTGCTTGTGGAGCCGACCGTACCAACGAAGGATGTCGACGTCGTCGCTGATGCGCTTGATACGTAGATGTCCGCCAGAACGCGGTTGCAGATCCGCTTGCACGTGCCGCATGCTCAGCGGCACGAGGCTGGGGCCCTTGGATTCCCACTCGACGATGCCAAAAGGTGCCGCGGCGAACTTGGCCAAGGGAGGCGCCGCGGCAGTCCGGATCTTCATTGGAAAGCTTGCAGCATTCGAGAGCGCTCGGCCACTCTCGTCCTTGACTCCAGGAGGGAGCTCCAACACATAGTCCTGCTGTTCGGCCAGCGGTGCAGGAAAGCGCAGCGAGGAGAACGCGTTCGTCGAATCCTGATCCTGGTCTGCCGGCAGAATCGGCGACAGGCTGACGCCGTTGGGGCCCTTCAGCCTCACCTTGAGCGCTTGCTCTCTGACGATCGGCTCAGAGAAGGACACCGACAGGGGACGCACCGGTAGGCACGGCGCATTCGCGCGCTCACGTTCACAAGAGAAGTCCGCCGTCAAAGGAGGACGCACGGAGAAGTGAAACCGGCGCTCCCCACGTGTACGCACCGCCGCGTTGGACGCGCCCGTAATCCCAGGCCCCCAAACGACACTGGCATCCGCGCCTGCTGGCAGCGGGCGTTTGCACGCAACGAGAATCCAAGTTTCGCTATCGGTATGCCGCTGCCCGACGGCTCGAAGTGCTGCATCGCGCTCCGCATTGGGCCGCAGCTCCACGGGAATGCGCTCACCAAGTGCCTTCGATTCGCACCACATGTTGGGCGCGACCGTGTCCAAGCGCGGTGTTCCGGACAGTTGTAGGAGAAAACGCTGATCCTCCTCGATGCGCCCGCCTTCCCAAGGCCTCACCTGCTGCACGGTTGGCGCGCTCAGCTGGAACATGAACTGTTGAGCGCCGGACCAGCCCGGTGCCGCTCCGCGCGCGGTGGGGCGGAAATCGGCGCGCGCGGTGACAACGCACTTCGCGCCTGCGGCCAATGGACGGGAGAAGTCGAAGATCCACTCGCGCTCGTTAGTCCATCGACCTGTGCCTGCGACGTCGATGCCGTCGCACCGCAGCTCGACAGGGCGAGGCAACCGGGGATCTCCAATACGTGCAACCTCAGCCTTGAAACGAACGACAACGTTCTGAACCGTAGCGATTTCTCCTTGAGGAGAAACGGACGCGATTTCGGCTGCGTTACAGGACCTGCCGATCAAAAAAAATGCCAGTAGCGCCAGCTGCAAAAAGCTCGCTGTCTTTCGTGCTCGATACACACTCGCTCCTCGGAATCCCGGACGAGCAAGCAGTCTATTTCGCGCAAGACTGAAAACACAGCCCCACAAAAGGGGCCATCGCATCCCCCGAAAGTCGGCAGCGCGCTCAGTGCATCGTTGATGATCGGGGAAATGCCGGAGAGCGGCATCCCAAAAGCAAAACCCCTCGACT